>JAWOHU010000223.1:0-6590 GCA_046485025.1 Cloacimonadaceae bacterium (SeqCode)
CCGCGACGACCTGCAACTCCAGGCCGCACTCCTCGCACACGTAGACCTGGCCCTTTCGCATCTCGTGACAATCTGCCATCTCTGGTGCCTCCCCTTCGTTCGGCTGTGAACGGAATGCGAGTCTCGCAACTGCTCGCGCGTCGGGCAAAAGGATTTGATAACTTCAAGGAGTTTGTGGAGACTGAATACAACATTAATAACTCCCTGGCAGGCAAGCTCTGTTCCGTCTATCAGGTGTTTGCGGGTGAACTGGATGTGGATGACGTGACGATGAAACAGCTTGGCCTGGACCGCCTGAACCTCATCAAGCCTTTTGTCAAAGGCAAGACCTATCCTGACGTCGATGAGTGGCTTCAGAAAGGCGAAGATATGCCTGTCGGTGAACTCAAGAAATATATCAAAGACATTAAAGATAAGGAAAAAGACAAAGAACTGGACGTCAAGGATGTCCTGATCAATCAATTTCTGGAAAGGATGTTATCGGAATTAAATTGTTCAAGAAAAGACCTTAATTTTAAGCTGGCGCTCTACTTTCAGGATTCAGATCTGGAAGAAATCAAGAAAACCATCAAAATAAAACAGCGCCAATTCGAAACAGAACAGAAAAACTCCAAGGAGGAAAATCAATGAAGCATATGCGCATACTCTGGGTTGATGATGAAATAGATCTGCTCAAGCCCTTCGTTCTCTTTCTGGAAGAGAAAGATTATAAAGTCACGACCTGCAACAACGGCAACGACGCCATCGAACTGGTGGTGGACAATAAATATGATCTGGTCATTCTGGATGAGATGATGCCAGGACTGGACGGACTTGAGACCTTAACCGAGATTAAAAGAATCAACTCCGCCATTCCCATCGTCATGGTCACCAAGAATGAGGAAGAAGGCTTGATGGATAAAGCCATCGCCTCTCAAATCAGCGACTATCTCATCAAACCCATAAATCCGAATCAAATCATCATGGCCATCAAGAAGATTTTCCAGGCTGACGAAATCCGTGCCAACCAGATTGGCGAGCAATACAGCAAGTTTGTGGCGCAGCTCAATCAGAGGCTGTTTGCATCTCCGACCTGGGAAGAATGGTCTCAGATATACCGCGACCTGAGCTATTGGGAACTGCAGGTTGACCAAGTCAACGATGAAGGTCTGAAACAGATGCATTTCCTGCAGAAGCGTGACTGCAACACGGAATTCACTTCTTTTGTGGAAAATAATTACAAGTCCTGGCTGCAGTCGGACGACCGTCCCAATCTCTCTTTTGACGTGATTTCACAATATGTGGCACCGCATTTTGAAGAAGGCGTGCCGGTCTATATGATCATCATTGACTGCATGCGTCTGGACCAGTACATCGCCATCCAGCCCTACATCCAGGAACTGTTTGAAGAGGAACTGGGCACCTATTACAGCATCCTGCCCACGGCAACGCCCTTCTCGCGCAATTCCGTGTTCAGTGGTATGCTGCCGATTGACATTGCCAAACGCTTTCCTGACTATTGGGTCACTTCAGCCGAGATGGACAACAGCCGCAACCGCAATGAGCATCAACTGCTGGACGAGCATATCGGCGACCTCGGATTTGAATTGGATCCGACTTCCAAATATGTCAAAATCTTCAATATGGAAGAAGGCAACTTTGTGCTGCGCAAGATAGAAACCTGGAATAAGGAAAAGCTGGTGGTGCTGGTTTACAACTTCCTTGACCTGCTGGCACACCATCGCTCCAGAGACCAAATCCTGCAGGAAACCATTCCTCACGAAGAAGGCTTGCGCGCCTTTACCAAGCACTGGTTCCTGCACTCCTCACTGTATGAGGCTCTGAAGATGATTGCCAAACAGGATGCCATCGTCGTCATTACTACTGACCATGGCTCCATCAGAGTGAATCGTGCCACACAAGTAGTCGGAGACAGGGATGCCTCTATCACGGTCAGGTATAAAGAAGGCAAAAACCTCACTGCCAATGAGCGTCATGCCATCTTTATCAAAAAGCCGGCTGAGTTTGGACTGCCCTCCAAAAGCATCGTGGATAATTTCATCTTTGCCAAGGACGACTACTACTTTGTCTATCCCAATTCCTACCATCAATATCAGAGACAATACAACGGCACTTTCCAG
The DNA here is from genome assembly GCA_046485025.1 of Cloacimonadaceae bacterium (SeqCode). GTDB lineage: Bacteria > Cloacimonadota > Cloacimonadia > Cloacimonadales > Cloacimonadaceae > UBA5614. Next base: position 2,121 of record JAWOHU010000223.1, read on the forward strand.
CACGGCGGCGTTTCTATGGAAGAGATGATTCTGCCGATTGCCACCTGCCGGTCGAAGAGACAGAGATAAGAAAACATAAATCAAACATAGCGGGACGGAACAAATTTCCGTCCCCTTTTTTTTGTCTTTATAGTCCTCTAATTGCATCTCCCATAGACGATTAACTTCATATAAATCATATTTTACCCATATATAAGGGCACCCATGCCCTTATATATGGGTTATTCGAAATTTAATTTAAAGTGGTCAAGCAAGGGCCATGTAAGAGAGGTAAAAAAAGGAAGAACGAAATATCATTGAAAGCAATCCAGCATTGGAAGATATGTAGTATGAACCAAAGTAAATAAACAACTATCAGAGGGATAGGAAAGGTCGAAAAAAACTGTTGACATATAAGGGGTCTTTCAGATTTATTAAATTTGCTGGATTTGAGCTTGGCTTAGGAGCAGTTTAACTCGAACTAAACCTGAATTTTAAGTTCTCCTGTTGTCTTTACAAAATATTAAAATAGATAATTCAAATCTATGAAGGAGACAAAGATGAAAGCATATCGTTTGTATGCAATTTTCTTAAGTGTAATACTCCTGAGCGTAGCACCACTGTGCGCTATCCTGGCAGATTACACATTTGTTCAATCCACGGGAACTTACACCGAGATAACAGGTGGCAGTCTGTATGGCACAGAAACATCTGATGACCAGAGATTCGTGGACCCTACTGTTCCGGCGGGAGGAACTACAAACACAGGCGTCGGACTGCCCATAGGTTTCAATTTTCCCTTCAACGACTGGGTTTTTGATGTCATAGCTATCAACAACAACGGCTGGATCTCATTTGGACAAAGCGCTTTGGGCGCAACAGCCGTCAACATTACATCCACCAGCGGATACAATCCTATCAGCTCCACTTCAACCATTGATCCGCCGCAGCTTTATAACAGAATAGCCGGCTTTGCCAGAGACATTCAAGCGCAGACCGGAGCTTCACTCAGGATGGAAACGATTGGCACCGCTCCCAACCGCGTCTGTATTGTGCAGTTCAAAAACTACAAAAGATACGGCACAACAGGCACAGGCGATATCATCAATTTCCAGATTCAACTTCACGAAACACTCAATAAAATCGCCATTGTCTATGGCACCTGCACAGCAGGAACCACGACTTCCAGCACAGTTCAGGTCGGCATGAGGGGTTCGGATGTCACTGACTTTGCCAACCGCATATCAGCCGGCGATTGGCTTACAACAGCAGCGGGCACCACAACTACTGATGCTTGTACTTTTTCGCAAACCTTCGCTCCGACCAGCGGACTGACTTTTGAATATATTGCACCTGTTCCAGCAGTCAATGATCTGCAAGCCCTTTCCGTATCTGGGACAACGACACCTTCCGTGGGCGCTGCATCAAATTATAATGTCAGAGTCCGCAACCGGGGCAGCGCTGCCCAGACTACCTACACAGTTAAACTGATGCTGGGGACAACAGAAGTCGGCAGCGTACCAGGACCTGCTATAGCTTCAATGGAAGTCCTTGAAGTAGTGATTCCCTGGACTCCTGCTGCTGTGGGAGATTATACTCTGACCGGAAAGGTTGTTTTAGCCGGGGATGAGAATCCTCTCAATGATGAATCTTCTCCATTCAGCGTGACTGTCTATCCGCAAGGGTCCATGATGGTCCTAATCGGCTCCGGAACTTCGGCTCAGAGATATCCTTTGGGCTCTTCCTATGGTTATGAGCGCAGCGGTTCTCTGTACACACTAGCTGAACTTGGAAGTCCTGGTTTGATAACAGGAATTCAGTGGGATAGCGCTGTACAATACGGCAACACGGTTCCCTACAGAATTCTGATGAAAAATACAACTGACACTGCTTTCATTCAAGAACCCTGGGCAACGACTATTACTGATGCTCAGTTATGTGCAGAAGGAACCATGACCTTCGATCAGACCGGTTGGGTCTTTTTCCCTCTCACAATTCCGTTCTTATACATAGGGGATAATCTGATGGTGTTGGTGGAAACCAATTATGGCGGAACAGGAACAACCTCTTCCCAGACCTTCAGATATACTACCAGTGCAACTGCAAGCCATCATTACATGTATGCAGAGAATACTCCGCCCACTACCAACGGATACCTGAGCGCTTCCAGGCCTAACGTCGGAGTTTTGTTCACGACAGCAGGAATGGGCTCTCTGAGCGGATTGGTTTCTTCTGGAGGGAATCCGCTGGAAGGGGCTAATATTGTAATTGAAACGACACCTCTGAATCAGCTTACGAACACAGCCGGAACCTACAGTTTTCCATATGTGTCAGCAGGAACTTATGACGTGACCTGTACAAAACTGGGATACATGACTCAGACGCAGCAGGCTGTCATAACTTCCGGACAGGCTACTACCCTGAACTTTGTGATGCTGCCGGCTCCCAATGTCAATGTTACCGGAACAGTGGTGGGAAGCGACGCTCCGACCGTCGGACTGGCTAATACTACTGTAAACTTGATGGGACCGATAGACTATACTGGCACGACTAATGCATCAGGTCAATTTACCATTCCCGGGGTTCTGGCAGGTAATACATACAACTATTCCATTACCTGTGACGGTTATCAGAATGGAACAGGCTCCATCACTATCGGCGCTACTGATTACAACATGGGAACCATTGTCCTGAACGAGCTGACCTCGCCACCGGTGGGAGTTCTTGCTGAACTGAACACAGCAGAAACCGCAGTGACAGTGACCTGGAGTCCTCCGGGGGCAACGGGACCGGGTTACTTCTTTGATTTTGAGATAGATAATGGTGACTGGGTGCCGACCTCATCCTGGACTAATCCTCTCGGTGACTGGCAATGGGCAAATACTTATGATGTTACTCTGTATGATCCCTCAGGCAGCACATCCACACAACAACCACCCAGTGCTGCTCATTCCGGAACAGGTATGTTTGGCACAGTCCTGCTTGGACCCTATACCAATGCCGGAGGCTGGTCATATTTGAGACAGACATTCGACCTCAGCGGAATGTCTGATCCCATTCTAAATCTATGGCATCATATGGATGGATTTAATACTTGGGATTATGGTTTGATACTGGTTAACGGCACTACTGTCTGGGGAGCGAGTTCTGCAGCAGTGTTTATGCCTTGGCAGGTTATCAATGTGGATATATCTGCCTATGAAAATATGGCAAGTGTAGAAATCAGTTTTGAATGGTATGCAACATCCGTGGTCAATTACGCCGGCTGGTATATTGATGATATTTATATAGGACCCGAATCCGGTTTGCCAACCGGCAGAACCTTTACAGAGATAACTCCGTATAACAATAATATAGACCGTTCTCTGCTGGGCTACAAAGTCTGGCGTCTGCTACAGGGTAATGAAACCAATGAAGCTACCTGGACAGAACTCACTCCGACTCTGGTAACTGATACTTCTTATGTCAATACAGGTTTCCAAACCTGGCCTGACGGTAATTACAGATGGGCTGTGAAATCAGTCTACACCGGCAATGTGATGTCTGTGCCGAATTTCTCGAATATGATAATGAAGCGGCCCAATGACCTGTCTGCTCTGTCAATTTCAGGTGATGCCAATGCTTCCGTCGGCTCCACATCCAACTACACAGTCCAAATCAGGAACACAGGCAGCAGCCCTCAAACTGCAGGTTCCTATACAGTAAAAATTATGATTGGGACAAATGAGGTAGCCTCAGCTACCGGGCCTGCTATTGCAGTAGGTGAAATCATAGATGTGATAGTGCCCTGGACACCGGCAACCGCAGGTAATACAACGATTTACGGCAAAGTTGTCCTACCCGGTGACACCCTGCCTGATAATGACAGCTCTCCTACAATGGAAGTGTTTGTCTTCCCGGCTGGAACACAGATGGTTATCATAGGCGACGGAACTTCAGCTCTGCGTTATCCCTTAGGCTCATTGTATGGTTACGAACGTGACGCTGCCATCTATACAGAAGACCTGTTTAATGGCATTGTAGGACGCATCACAGGTGTGCAGTGGTATGTGCACGCCCAGTATGGAAACACTGTTCCGTATAAAATATATTTGAAGAACACCACAGCAACTGCCACAGTTGCACAACCCTGGGATAATTATATAGCCGATGCCACTCTCATGGTGGAAGGCACTCACACCTTTGACACTCTGGGCTGGAACTATTTCCCCTTCCCTGATTCATCACAGTTTGTCTATCTGGGCGGCAACCTGATGGTTCTGACCGAAACCAACTTTGGCGGAACGGGAACTACTTCAACTCAAACCTTCCGCTATACGACAGGTCCGACAGCTTGCCATCATTACAATTATGCTGAGAACAATCCTCCCACAGGCAATGGCTATACCACTACGTCCAGACCCAACATCGGTATTACCTTTACCTCTGTAGGAGCTGAACCTGATTTTAATGTAACTCCCACCAGCTGGGCATTTGGACAGGTTTTGATAA
>JAWOHU010000225.1:0-8747 GCA_046485025.1 Cloacimonadaceae bacterium (SeqCode)
GCTGCTTCCGGCGGTGGGATAATCGGTTCAGGAACACCCGGAACTATTTCATTAATTATGCCTGTCTCAAAAGTCCAGATTGGAGACTTGCTGTACCAGTAATCTACAAAATTGCTGTATCTTACAAACCAGTTATAGGGTTGTTCCGCCAGCAGGGCAGCCATATGATATTCCAGAATTGTGCGCACCAGATTTCCGGGACCTGAATAAACAGGCGGATTGGGGAAGGAGGGATCTATGTCACAGAACACATCAAAGAAACTGTCAACATGCCAGGGATCGTATGTCCATTGCAGGTCAACACCCTGTGGCGGTATATTGGAAGCCAGATTGACCGGTGACCAGAGAATAGGTTCAGGATGAGGTACAGGCTCAAAGCTGGTGATAAAATGCCAGACCGGTGATTCATAAACTTCGTCAGTAGGTAGTGTCAATCTTATCTTCCAGACATACACTGTACCCCAGTTTAGCCAGGGTGAATAGCAGTAGTATTGCTGCGGGTTGAGAGGATTAAGCAGTCCAGAACCGCTGTAGATAGGCGGATTGGGAAAACCAAGATCAATATCGCAGAACACATCAAAGAAACTATCCACTGGGAAATTATGCCTGTAACCGCCACCGGGAGGAGGATCACCCCAAATCATGACCAATCCTGCTTCTTTTTGGGAAGAGCCGTCATCGGGATAAACATACAGCTCGGTAGGAAAGAACTGATTTGTCGGATAGGGGTCACCTGTCTCAAAATACCAGGGATCAACTTCTTGAGCAGGTCCATCTAAATTAAATGGCACCACTCTCCACTCAATCAGAATATTGGACTGGAGAGGTGGAAGATCGACAGTATAGATTGGGTCACGGTTAAACTCAACTATAGCAATCGGAATGGGATTATCACCCAGATAGACTTCAAATCCGGTGGGAGGGGTATATCCTGCCTCGTTGACATATCTCCACTGCAGGCTTTCACCAATCGGTTTGATATTCTGTGCGTAATAGGGTGGCCAGATAAGAATTGCCGGATTAGGCACCAGGCTGCTCATAGTGAAGTTGGCTGTCTGATTACCAATTACAGTAATAGGATTGGACTGGTAAGAACCGGGTGTGAAAGTGTTCCACCAATTTTTGGTAGGAGTTACCCAGTAAGCTGCAGCATTGCCATTTCTCACCCAGAAACTGTAAGACCCGGGAGACGAACCTGCAGCCTGTGTAAACACCTGTACCGGAGCGCAGGCAGTCGGACAGGAAACCTTCACACCGCTGACTAAAGTACCCCCTTGAGTGATGGTTCCGCTGATGGTCGAGTATGTAATCAGCGGATTAACTCCTGTTACAAAGTTAAAGATTGTGGATTCCCAATAGTCACCAAAAGCGTGATAGCGGACTTTCCAGTAGTAAACCAACTCCTTCATCAGGACTCCGGTGGAATACTGAAAATCAGAGCGGGAAGGCGTAATCTCTCCAGTAAACATAATCGGATTGGGAAAGTCCGGGTCAATGTCCAAATAGACATCGAAGAAGCTGTCAATTACATAACTGCCTGCCGGAAGGCTCCAGACCAGGTACACCCCTTCCGGTTCAACAGCAGGAGCACCATCAATGGGCAGCAGTAATTGTGGTTGATGTTGGGCAAACAAAAAAGTAAAGGACAGCAGCATCAAGGCTGCCAGTAAAATAGTGATGTTTTTCATGTTTTCCTCCCCATGAAATTAAATGGTCTGATTAATTGAGGTGCAAAAAATGGATAATTTGCATCGTACATAACTTGAAGATTAGAAAAAGAAAATTCCGAAAGCATCTTTTACCTCTTTCGGCATCGTTAGAACGGTTCACAGTTATAATCTTGAGGCATTGGGTCAGACACCGCCTGCCTCACGAAATATAATTCAAGGCTGCAATGCTGTATATTGTTACTTTTTATCTGCTCAAAAATAAGTCAAGGAATATTTTCAGTTTTGCCAATCTTTTTTTAAGGTGCTTAACAGACTTTTATTAATAGCAGTTATATAATGCAATCTGAGGATGCTTCAGAGATCAATTTGGGGCTTTTCTAACATAATGCATTACTAATAACCCGAAACCCGTCACTGTTTACAGGATTTCCAGTTCGTGCAGTTTGCGGGACAGATTGCTCTGTTGCAGTCCGAGGGCGTCGGCAGTTTTGGAAACGCTGCCCCCGTGCAGTCTGAGCTGAGTGGATAGATATTTGTGTTCAAACTCGCGTTTTTTATCAATAAAGGGCATAGTTTCATCCCAGAAAGCCACTTCATCAATTCTGCCGCCTGTGACAGAAACGCAGCCTGAGGATTCAAGCTCTCTGCGGGTGATGGTTTTGTGGTCACACAGGATGTAGATGCGCTCTATCAGGTTCTTGAGCTCTCTGACATTACCCGGAAAACTGAAACTTTGCAGGTAGGCGATGGCGTCTTCGGCAAAGGCTTTGACCTGGGTCTTCATCTCGCCGGCCATGGCTCTGGAAAAATAGTCAATCAGCAGCGGGAGGTCATCTTTTCTTTCACGCAGGGTCGGACTCACCACCGGGACTACATTCAGCCTGTAGAAAAGGTCTTCTCTGAAAGCGCCGGATTCCACCATTTCTTCCAGGTTTTTGTTGGTGGCGGCAATGATGCGCACGTCGATGTAATGCGTTTTGTTGCTACCCACACGCTCAAATTCGCCTTCCTGAATGACGCGCAGGATTTTTGCCTGAGCCGCCAGATCCATATCGCCGATTTCATCCAGGAAAAGAGTGCCACCGTCGGCTTCTTCCAGCTTGCCGCGCTTGTGATTAATGGCTCCTGTAAAAGCTCCTTTTTCGTGACCAAAAAGCTCACTTTCCACCAGTTCGCGCGGAATGGCAGCAGAATTAAATTTGATAAAAGGCATGTTGAAACGCGGACTGCGGGTGTGAATGGCACGCGCGATAAGCTCTTTACCGGTGCCGCTTTCACCCCGAATCAGGATTTTGGCATTGCTGGGTGCCACTCTGCCGATGACCTGCTGTAAATCCTGCATAACCCTGCTCTCGCCAATCATGTTCCACTCGCGCTCAAACTGCTCTTTGAGCTGTTGCATCTGGATGGTGAGCTGTCTGAATTCCATGGCTTTTTTGACGGTGATTTTGACTTTGGGCAGGCTCAGTGGTTTTTCCAGAAAGTCAAAAGCGCCCAGTTTGATAGCTTTGACGGCATCGCCAATACTGCTATTGCCGGAAATCATAATCACAGGAATCTGGTGGTCGCTTTTCATCACGCCTTCCAGAATGTCTATGCCATTGGCATCCTGCAGTTTAACATCCAGCAAAAGCACGTCGGGCTCAAATTCATCAAAAGTTTTGACGCCCTCTTTGGCGCTGATGGCACAGGCAACCTGGTATTTTTCATCTTCCAGAATGCCTTGCAGCGTGAGACAGATATTTTTTTCGTCGTCTATTACAAGTATCTTCATAATTCCTCTTTTAGAAATGACTTACGGGCTTGCACGTCTTCCACTATCAGGCTAAATTCGCTGCCCTCGCCCAGTTTACTTTTGGCTCTGATGACGGACTGATTAGCTTCCACCAAACGTTTGACCAGAGCCAGTCCCAGACCTGTGCCGCGGTTTTTTCTGGAGAAATATGGCTCAAAGATACGGTTCATATCATCCTGCTCGATGCCGCTGCCATTGTCCTTCACTGTCAAAACCACAAAAGCTTTGTTGGTGGTCAGACTGATTTCGATGGGGCTGTCTGGTTCGGAAGCGTCGATGGCGTTCTGCACAATGTTGGTCAGAACCTGATAAAAGTGCGTCCTGTCAAAGCGTATCTGATGTTCCGGCTCGAGATTGAGCTTGATGATATAATCGTCCTGATAGGAGGAGATGATTTCTCTGACAGCATCCGTGGGGTCAAAGGTGTCAAACTGCGGTTGGGCTATCTTGGCAAAACTGCTGAAATCCTGTGACAGCAGACGCAGATTCTCGATTTCCTGCATGATGATTTTAGTCGTATCAGGCAGCATTTCAATCAGTTTGTCAGGTTCAGTTTCCAGGCGTTCTTCCAGACGCTGAACTGCAAGCTGGATGGGCGTCAGGGGATTTTTTATCTCGTGAGCCAGAATGCGGGAAAGGTCTTTCCAAATCATTTCTTTTTCCGCCACGAGCAGTCTTTTCTGAGTGGTTTCCAGTTCGTGCGACATGCGGTTGAAAGAGCTTTTCAACGCCTTCATTTCAAAGATGCCGGTCTCAGGCAGATGCACAGAAAAATTACCCTGCCTGATTTGCTCGGTGGCTTCTTTCAGCTCCACCAAAGGCTTGCTCAAGCGAAACAGAATCACGGTGAACAGCACTCCGGAAAGGATAATCAGCCCAATCAAAATCAGGATGGAATAGACCTGAGTTTCTTTCAGCGCCATTCTGATATTAAGCATGGACTCGCGGTAGCGCAGCATCAGTCCACCCGCTGCCAGACTGTCCTCAGAGGTGGCAAAAGTCAGATTATGCAGCGATTCGTCAAACTGGATCTGATTGAAGCTGCTGGTGATCTGATTGGTCTTGTGCATAAAATACTGATTCAGGACAAACAAGCTGCCAACAGACAGAATGACAAACAAGCCAAAAAGAATGGTGCGCAGACCGAGTCTGATACGTTTCATTGAATACTTCCTTAACTGATAGGCGGCAGAGTGAAGTTGCGCTTGATGGACGGACGCTTGAATTTCCAGAGCACCATCAGATCGACATTGCGGTCGGGTTGGGTCAGTTCGACAGGATCCAGCCAGCTTTCTACCCTGATTTCAATTTTCTTCCACTGTGAATTGCGCGGAACGGAACACTCCAGAATAGCGATTTCGCTCAGCATAGTCCTGTAATCAGTATAGATTTCTCTTCTGCCGTTTTCGGAATAGAATACATCCCAGGATGCCTGCATGGGAGTGAAAAGCACTGTGCGCCTGTAACTGCTGGTATGGACAAGATCATTGTTGTTTCTGAGTTCCAGCTTGAACCTGACAGTGACAATTTTACCGCAGTTGAACACATCTGTGAAATCATTGTCAAAAGCTTTATCCAGCACTGCTTTGACGATCAGATAGTTTTGGGATGGACGGCAGTTCAGACTCTGAAATTTGGCGTCATTGCCGCTGTAGGATGAAAACATCAAAGTGGAGACCGAGAGCAATCCTGCCATGACCTTGCCGACAAAACCTTCCAGCATACCTATCTGCCTTTCTTCAGAGGTTAACATTATTATCAGCACTGTTTGTGCTGTATTTACATCATTTCAACCATATTCCAGTGACTGCATTTTATGTCAAGCAGGGAATGAAACTACAAATTATAAATTATGAATTACGAACTACAGGTTGTAGCGTAGATACTTATCTGCTGTATTCTGGCATATTCATGCCGGAATCTTTTTTTGCCCGGGATTGCCAATCCCGGCCTCCAACAGATTACCAATCTGTGTTACGACACATAATTCGTAATTCCGCATTTATGCGGGTGTCTCAGAATAATACATCTGTGTGCATTTCTGCATACCTGCCTGAAGGCAGAATTACACCCATTCGTAATTCGTATTACCATTTGCCCTTAACTAATAATATTTCCGTGTTCTCACTGTTGCCAATCTTGACAATTAATGAACCATCAAACACATGGTCAGGTTCTATGCGTTTTAAGAATCTGAATCCTCTGGAAAGGCAGACTGCGCGTCTGCTGTTGTGGTCTGCTCTGTTCAACGGCTTGGTTATGAGCCTGAATCAGACGCAGGACATTATTGCCCGCAAAGCTTTGGCAGCCACAGCAGTGCAACTGACCATCATGGCGATGGTCTGGCCTGTATCCAATTTTATGTCCATCTGGTGGGGCAGGCTGTTTGAGCGTTCCTCTCATAAGTCGCGCTATTTTATCTTTGTCGGCATCTTTGGCAGGCTGTCTCTGATTTACGGACTCTGGTTGAGCGGAATGAATGAATTTATGCTGCTGCTGGCGCTGATGTTTTCTTTTAACGCACTGCTGATCCCTGCCCAGAACAGCATTTACCAGAGGAATATTGATCCCAAACGCCGCAGCAAGGTGTATGGCTATACCATCAGTTTGGGTATGCTGGTGGCGGTCAGCTTCACTTTTCTGGCTGGCAGGTGGCTGGACCTCAATGAAAACGCTTTCCGCTGGATTTTGGCGATTACTGCAGTGGCGGGCTTTACCGCGTCTGTGCTGCTGTCTCTGATAAAAATTCGTGAACCTGAGAAAAGTGGCATCATCCAGCCCCTGTATTGGAAAGACGTGGTGCGCGACCCCGTCCGACGCTCTCTTTCCCTGCTGAAAGAGAATAAACCTTTTGCCTCCTTTGAGCGCAGCTTTTCCATTTATGGAATGGGCTTTATTATGATTCAACCCGTGCTGCCGATTTTCCTGGTGGATATGCTCAAACTTTCCTACACCGGCAATTTCGTCGCCAAAGGAATCATCTCTCAAATCCCTCTGTTACTGCTCTCACCGGTCTTAGGCAAGTGGCACGACAAACTGCACCCCTTCCGCTTTATCGGTGTCTTTTTTGGCGTGCTGGCGCTCTTTCCTCTGATGATAATTCTCTCTGCCCTGACCCTGAAATGGCATCTGCTGTCCGTGATTCTGGTCTATCTGGCTTATGTGATTTTCGGACTCGCCATGGTGGGTGTCAATATCGCCTGGAATATGAGCTCCATATTTTTTGCCGGCAGTGAGGACGCCAGCATGTATCAAAGCGTGCATGTGACCTTGACCGGCATCCGGGGCGTGATTGCACCGCTGCTGGGATTGCTTTTGCTCAAGACCACGGGACTGATTTCCGTATTTGCGGTTTCCTCTTTATTTCTGATGACCGCCTCCTACCTCAGCTGGAGAGACTTTAAGCGTCTGCAGATATAAGCCAGCGTTCCTTTTGTTTTGGAGTTCAAACGCGCTTCAGACTATCTTCTGACATCTATTTCAAGGCGTTTGGACTTCAAAGAAGCAGACACGGTTGAAGTCCAAAGCCCTGAAACTTAATACCAAATGATAACTTTCGCCGGCTTTGAACTCCAACCTCAGCACCTGTCATTCCTGCGCAGGCAGGAATCTTGGTCAGATAAATATCTAACCTACAATTTGTCATTCCTGCGCAGGAACGGAGTCCTGTGCTACAAGCACTTTTTCACTTTTCCACTTTTCCACATTTTCCACTCCTAAAAGCCAATGGTGACCAAATATATACCAAAAGCAGATCCAAAGTATATCAAATGTGCTTTTGCATACATTTGATATACATTTGATATACATTTGACATACTTTTGATATACTTTGGCATAAGAGCGTGGTAAAAGAAGAACTTGGGTGAAAAATGCCTGAAATACTGCCGGGAAACCTGCGTAAACGCAGAATTATGAATTATAAATTATGAATTATGAATTTCAAATGTGTGTCACCCTGAGCATAGTCGAAGGGTGAAAAATGGCGGGAAGATAAATTATGAATCATGAATCGGTGTAGTTCTGCCTTCAGGCAGGTAGCTGAGAATTGGCAAAGATTTGTGTATGCAAAGATACCTGCGTAAACGCAGAATTACGCATTGTAAATCACAAAAAAAACGGGGATGAGTATCCCCGTTTACAGCAGATGAATATCTACGCTACAAACCGTAATCGATAACTATTTACTCTTTCCTGCTGAAGGGCGGAGCCACTATCTGCTCTATGGGATTGTGTTTTTGCTTATAGCCGATGGCGTAAGTGTTGTCATCCGGGATGACTAATTCCCAGGAGACCTTTTCCCCGCTGGGTTTGTGGGTAAGCTCCAATCTGACGGTATCTCCGGCTGCCCAGTTAGTGGTAAAGCCTGCAAGTTGGACATTGGCCATTGTAACAAAGGGGAAGCTGGTGCCGTTGCCCAGACGGAAGACACGGATATATGGAATAGGACTGGGCACGTTTGCCAAAGTGGAATCGGTGGACATCACTTCATGGGGACGGGAAGTGATATAGGCGGTGTAAGTATAATCCTCTGCGGTTGTTTTTGCATCGTTGTTCATGACGCCGGGCAGTTCGCCGCCGTCACTGTCATTGACCAGCAGTTGAGTATAGATGCGGGGGACTGATTTTAACATCCCTGACATGGATTGCGGCTCCTGTGCAATGAGCCAGATTGCCAGACACGTTAGCATAGCTATTAGCACATATTTCTTCATAGTTATTCTCCTGTTTATTTTTATAGGATTTATTACATTTCTATGGTTACTACAATCAGGATGCCGCTTTCCTGTCAAATAATTTTAGTTACGGGTTACGTTTTTTCACCACAAAGACACAAAGGCACAAAGAAACACAAAGAGATTTGTTTAGTTATCAAGGAAGGGCGAAAATTAATTACGAATTACGAATGTGTGTCACCCTGAGCGACGGGGTCCCCGAAACGTTGCGTAGCACAGTTTTGGGGCGGTCAGTCGAAGGGTGATGGGTTACGGGGCAATAAAAGAAGTCCCGGAGGGACGAAATAACATAGGCTGGCGCGTGAGCGCCAGTTAGGGACAAAACAAAATACCCAGTCCCGCAGGGACGACACCTGCATGTAATTCTGCGTTTACGCAGGTGGTTTGGCATGGAACATCTTTATCAATTTGCAGCCACCTGCCTGAAGGCAGAATTACACCCATTTGTCATATACGTGTGTTGTAGCGTAGATATTCATCTGCTGTAAGCCGGTATATTCATGCCGGCTTCCTTTGTGCCGTCCCTCCGGGACTAATATTGCAAAAC
>JAWOHU010000025.1:0-3130 GCA_046485025.1 Cloacimonadaceae bacterium (SeqCode)
TCTTCAACTACTGCAAGCAGTTATAGATTTTTAGCGGTCAATTTAATTCCAACTACTCCGGAAGGAAATTGCTCTTATCAACCTGTCACTGGCAATTCCTATAATACCAATAATCAGAACATAAATCAGCATCATCCTGTATTCCAACAGATATCTGTAATCCAGCAGGCGAAAACCCAAGCCCCTGGAAACACCTAACATCTCTGCAGCTATCACAGTTGACCAACCCACCGACCAGAGCAAACGAAATACGTTGATCAACTGCTTCCATAAAATGGGCAGTTCAATCTTCAGAAGCAAATGCAAATGACTGGCTCCGGAAGTTACAGCTTCCTCATAAACTTCTTTGGGGAAAGCATCTATGATTTCAAAGACCATAATCACACCGGGGAAAAACATAGCAGTAAACAGCACAATACCAATGGGAAATTCTCCCAACCCGACCAGCATGATGGCAAAGGGCAGCCAGACAAAGGGAGAAATCTGTCTGAAGAAATTGATGACGGGCAGAAGGAGTCTGTATAAAAAGCGGATTTTATGCAGCAGGACACCTGTTCCAATACTGCAAATCCACGAGATGAGAGTGGTTATCACTACCCTTGATAGTGTGTAAAGAATGTCTGTAATAATAGTGTTGAATTCCATCTGCCGGGTCTCACTTAAAGAAGACTTTTTTATTGGCAGGCAATGATTTAAGATATGAATTTTTAATAAAGGCAGCCATCATCAGACGTTCAAACTCTTGATCAGATTCAGTCAGAGAGACATCAAATCTGGTGTGCTGGAGAGCTTCCAAGGCTTGCTGCCTGCTTAATCCATAAAGGTTTGAGATAAGCTCAAAGACCTCTTCTGACGGATTTGTAAGATCGGAAGCTGCTTTTTGCAAGGCAGTTAAGACAGTCTGCAATTCTCTCGTGTGGGAAGTGGTAACAAATTCTGTAGCCACCAAATCACAGCAGGGATGCCCCGGATAAGTTTCAGAAAACCAATGCAGCACATGATATTCACTGCTCAGTTTCTGAATCAGCGGAACATAACTGACGATGGCATCAACATCTGAAGTCTGCAGAGCCGCTATCATTTCAGAGGGAGTTCTAAAATAGATCGGAATGTAATCAATACCATTTCTTAAGGCAGAATCCTGCATCAGGATTTCCAGAGTGGAGGCGCGCAGCAAGCCGATTCTTTTTTTGTGCAATTCATTGATATTATTATATTTAACACCTGCAATCACGCCATCTGTCTCTCTTTCCAGACAGGAGATGATCTTCATTTTATAGCCTTTGGCAATGGCTGTCCAGGCATAAGTAAAAGGCATGATGGCAAGGTCGATTCGATTGGCTGTAATAGCTTCCTGAACTTCCCAGCCTGAGGTGAAATAGACTATTTTGAACTTAGCTGCATCAAGATATCCCTTCTGAATTGCATAAGTCAATGGTAGGTGGTCAATTGAAGGTTTGATTATGCCGATACGGAGCATGGTGTTATCCATTTTAGTTTTACAGGCGGACAACAATAAAATTATCAGCATTGCCAAGAGCACATTGATAAAACGCTTCATAATCTCTCCTATAAAAAAAGCCACCCCAACTCGAAGTCAGGGTGGCTAAAGTAATTTCAACCTATTTCTTAACTATGTCTCCATCTTTGGCAGAGGGATTTTGGTGTCAAATGAAAAAATCAACGCATCCTTGCTTATCCATAACTGCTTATTTCAGAAGGACCACTTTTCTGGTCAGTGATGCTTTTAAGTCATTATATTTCAGCAGATAAACTCCTGAAGACAAAGCCTGACCTGAATTATCCTGAGCATTCCAGAGCAGGGAGGAATCCGAGGTTTTTGCAGCAGCGACATCGATATCTGTAATCCATTGTCCCTTGGTGTTATAGACCTTCAATGTGCCGGTGGGCGAAAGCTTCTGACTGAACTTCAAAGTAATATTTGCTTTGAAGGGATTGGGATAGGCGCTAAGGGTAAGAGGCTTGGGAACCTGTGAGTCATCAGCATTAGGCAGTTCGGGATGCAGTTCCGGCAGCAACTGCTGCAGCAGATTCCTGACTCCGCCAGCTTGCATAAAATAGAGCGGAAAGCCAAATACAATCAGGGTTCCCGGGTTTTCGTATTTAGCTGCGACAGGCAGATTAGCACCTGCAGAACCGGCTGTCATATTAGCTGTGTAGATAGGCTGCGTCGCATTCTGGAAAGTGTAGACCATAGGCAGCATGCTGTTCCAGAGCGGGGTCAGTTTCTCTGGGTCAGGAGTCAGAAGTGGATAGATGTCTGAAACAGCAGAAATCAGGACAGCACTGTTGTCATAAACCAGTTCCGTGCCATCCAGAAACAGGTTGCGGAAGCTGTCAGACAAGGAACCTGCAGTTTTCCAGCCTGAAATTATCAGCTTACCATTGCCCATCAGATAGCTGCCTAGCACGTCCATACAGTCGCCAATCAGGTTTTGGGCATAGTCATCAGCATGCCAAAGCACCACAGGATAGTGGCTCAGAATATTTAAAGAAGGCGCGCCCAGAGAGGCATAATCCCAGTTGGCATAAGGAATGGGAGTCAGGGCAGCAGCGTAAAAACTGTCCACCATAGCGTCATCCGGAGTGATGGCAGCGCCGTTGCCATCGCGGGTTTCGTCCACAACTAAAAGTCCCCAGTCAAAGGCGAATTCAATTGGAGTAGCGCTCAAGACATTGGAACCCATAGTTCTATAGTCTGAAAAATCAACAGCCTGCACCATATATGAATACTGGATTCCGTTTTGGGCAGTCCCATCCAGATAAAAGGTTGTTGCAATAGGATTTGCGGTTATCAGTGAAAAAGTGGGTTCACCAGCTGCCTGACGGAAAACCAGATAGCCGGCAAAATTGGGAATAGTATCAAAGCTCTCCCAGGTCAGGAACACGGAGTGGTCGGAAGCCAGAGCCTGCGTCAGCACTACATCTTTTTGAGTATAGCCGCGGCACAGCACCCAATGATTGAAATCCATAGCTGTGATAGTATAAGATTGCTCTCCGGTAACCAGTTGAAAGGCAGTGGCTTCTCCCTCAGGGCTGGCATAAAACATCAGCGAGTCACCATAAGCCAGACCGTTTGCCCTGAAGGGAATTTCCATCTGAAACTGGG
>JAWOHU010000151.1:0-12419 GCA_046485025.1 Cloacimonadaceae bacterium (SeqCode)
AGTTCCTCGGCAATCTGCACCGCGTTCAGGGCAGCCCCTTTGAGCAGTTGATCTCCAGACACCCAGAAACAGAGGCCGTTGTCCAGGGCACAATCCAGCCGTAACCGTCCCACGGCGCAATTGTCCTTCTCCGCCTGATACAAAGGCAACGGGTATTCGCACTGGGCCGGATTATCGATGACGTCCAAGCCCGGAGCCTTCTTCAGGACTTCCAAGGCCGCCTCCACACTCACCGGTTTCTCAAACTCCGCACTCACGGCCACCGAGTGCGCACGATAGACCGGCACCCGCACGCAGGTCACACTGGCGCGGAAGGTCGGATGATGCATGATCTTCCGGCCCTCGGCCTGCATCTTCATTTCCTCCTTGGTGTATCCCGAAGGCAGGAAGGCATCCACATGCGAACAAAATCTGCTCAGGATATCAGGATAAAATTCACAGGAGAAGGATTTAACCGTTCCAGTAACCTGGTTATGGAGATATTCAATGTTAAGGGGCAAAAAATTGCTTCCCAAAAAGTTCCTGATGCTGCTCTTGTAAAGGGTGAATGGAGTATTCAGCTCAAAGAAATGTCAACCGGAATATACATCATTAAATTGATTGCCAAGCAAACTACCATAAAAACCAGGAAGTTTACAGTTTGGTAATTATTATATATTAGTCAGAGTAAGTCAGCTGATAATTGTCCTTATTCTCCTTTGAATAAACATACTAATTTAGATTAGCCATCCTATCTCTGTTGTCAAGCAAAATCGACAATTATCACGATGTTCTGATTCTATCGTACCTGAATTTAAAACTCTTTATACCCTCAAAGATAGTTCTGGCGAGGCGTTCCTGGTACTGTCTGTTGACCAGGAAAGATTCTTCCACGGAATTGGAGATGAAACCCATTTCCACCAGGACAGCGGGCATGAAAGCACCTCTCAGCACATAGAAATTCGCCTGTTTGATGCCACGGTCGGAAGATTGAGTTCCCGCGCACATATTCATCTGGAGCTTGAAAGCGAGATTATTGCTGTGTTCGAGATTCTCAGCCTGCAGGATATCAGACAGGATGAGATCCACGTCATTGTATCTTCTGAGGGCTTCCTGACCGCCTTCATAGATTTCCACGACTGAGTTTTCCAGAGCTTCCACAGCCCGTGCTTCCGTGGTTTTGGCGGTGGAGAGATAATACATCTCGATTCCCCGGCTGGTTCTATTATGTGAAGCATTAGTATGAACTGAGATAAAGAGGTCGGCTTTGTTGTCATTGGCGAATTTGGTTCTCTGCTGCAGCGAGACAAATCTGTCATCTGATCTCGTGAGCAGGACTTTGACTCCCAGTTCCTTTTCCAGTATAGATTTGAGCATCAGACTGACACTCAGGTTGATGTCTTTTTCTTTTGCGCCGATGGTTCTGCCCAGCGCTCCGGGGTCTTTTCCGCCGTGTCCGGGATCGATGACAATGGTTTTGATGGTATAGTCTGCAGGTTTGGTAATAATGAGCTGTTTTCCATTCCAGGAGACCTTATCTTCAAACAACTGCGGCAAAAGCGAGGTCACGAATTCCAAAGGCAGATAGTATTTGCCCTGCAAACCGGTCAGGGGATAGGAGTATTTGTAATTATTGTTCTTAAAAGTGAAGAAGGCGGAGTTGATGAGAAAGATAAACTGCTCGTCATAGATGGTGAAGTAGATGCGTTTATCAGAGCGCTCTTCTTTGACGGAGGCTTTGAAAAAGGCGGCTGTTTCCTCCACGTCGCAATAGTTTTTGTCATCAATTTTATAAATCAGCAGATACTTTGTTTGGTCTGAACCTTTTGTATTAACCCGCAGAGAATCTTTGGCTGTGAGCGCACTCAGACTGCTCAGCACTATCAGAAACAGGGCTGCCAGGATAATCCGCATAACATTTTGTTGCATATTTCTATTTATCATTTTCCTTCCGTGTTTTTAAAATCAGGCGTCCACTCATCTGAACAGGACAGTTCCTGCATAAAACCATTATTGAAATCCAGCTTTTCCATTGTATCCAACACTTCCTGATATTCTCTATCTGTAATACCCCGATTGATTTGAGGGAACTTATCAGCCTGCCAGGCGGGGTAGTATTGCGCCATCAGACTGATGAAAACTTCGTTGCCCAGGTTATCATCTATCCACTTTAATGACTCTGAAACTCCGGCCACACCGTTCGGCATGACGAGCAGCCTGACAATCAGACCCTTTTGAGCAATGTTATCAGCGTCACAAAACAGGTTTCCGGCCTGTCTGAACATTTCTATTATAGCTTTGCGCGCCGTGGCGGGATAATCCTCTGCATTAGAATACAATTTACTGTACTCATTTCCTGCATATTTCAAATCCGGCAGATAGATGTCAATCAAGCCTTCCATTGCCTTCAGAGTCTCCACTTTCTCATAGGCATTGGAATTCCACACTATGGGAAGGCGCAAACCCTCTTCCCTGGCTTTATGCAAGATTGCTGCCAATTGGACGGAGTAATGGGTGGGAGTTACCAGATTGATGTTATGCGCTCCTTTGTCCTGCAGCTTCAGCATCATATCAATTATCTCATTTTCAGAAGCAATTTTACCCCAGCCCAGATGACTGATGGTGTGATTCTGACAAAAGACGCATCTGAGATTGCAATGCGAGAAAAAGATGGTTCCGCTGCCTCCGGTTCCGCTTAAAACGGGCTCTTCGCCAAAGTGCAACTGAGCCAGATTGACTTTAACTTCAGCCGTTGCCTGACAAAAACCCGTGGTCTGATAGCGGTCAATTCCGCAATTGTGAGGACAGATTCTGCAACTGGTCAATTCAGCATAGACTTTATTCATTGGGCAGGGAGAATTTCTCGGGAAGCAGAGCTGCCAAAGTGGTTTCCATCACTTCTTTGCGGTTGGCTATGAACACCGGCATGTCCTGCGCAAACTCAGCCAAAACCTGACGGCAGGCTCCGCAGGGCGGAAAGTTTTGATCGGATTCTACATAAATGACGATGGCGGCAATATCCTTCTGACCATCCGCAACTGCCTGGAACACGGCGTTCCGTTCCGCGCAGATGGTGAGTGAATAGGAAGCGTTTTCCACGTTGCAGCCGGTGTAAATCTTACCGGAACTGGTGAGCAAGGCAGCGCCCACTTTGAACTTCGAATAGGGGGCGTAAGCTTTATGGGACGCTTCTTTGGCGAGTTCTATCAGTTCTTTTTTTCTGGCTTCGTTGATCAGTATCATGGTTATTTCCTATTGTAATAATGCTAAAATCAGTCCGCCTGCTATCACAGAGCCGATCTGTCCGCCCACGTTGGCGCTGACTGCAGGCATCAGTAAAAAGTTGAAAGGGTCTTCTTTTTGCCCCATCTGATGAATGACCCGCGCGGACATAGGGAAGGCGGAAATCCCGCAGGCTCCTATCATGGGGTTGATTTTGTTTTTTCTGAACAGGTTCATAAATTTGGCAAACAGCACTCCTCCCGCAGTATCAAAGACAAAAGCTGCCAGACCCAGGAGAATAATTATCAGAGTCTGCACCCGTACGAAATTAGCTCCTGTCATTGTAGAAGCAATAGAAATGCCCAGCAGGATGGTAACCAGATTGGCAAGTTCTTTTTGTGCAGTCTGGGAGATGCTTTCCAGAACGCCGCTTTCCCGAATCAGGTTGCCGAACATCAGAAAGCCGATGAGTGCTACGGAGGCAGGCGCAATCATTCCTGCCAGAAAAGTCACAGCGATGGGGAAGATGATTTTAACAATTTTTGGAACAGCTGCAGAGTGGTATTCCATCCGGATTCTGCGTTCCTGTTTGGAGGTCAGAAGTCTGACCACAGGCGGCTGGATGATAGGCACCAGTGCCATGTAGGAATAGGCTGCGACAGAGATTGGTCCTATCAGGTGTTGGGCGAAACGGTTTGCCACATAGATTGAAGTCGGACCATCAGCTGCACCGATGATGCCAATGGAGGCCGCTTCTTTGATGGGAAAACCGAACAGCGTGGCAAGCGTGATGGTGGCAAAGATGCCAAACTGCGCTGCAGCACCGAATAGAAGCATATAGGGGTTGGTCAGCAGAGGAGAGAAGTCTATCATAGCGCCAATGGCAATGAAAATCAGCAGAGGGAAAAGCTCTGTGGTGATTCCCGCCTTGAAAAGTATGGTCAGAGCGCCATGTTCACCTATGGCTGCTGAATACGGAATATTAGCCAGAATGGTGCCAAACCCGATGGGCAGCAGTAAAGTCGGCTCATATTTTTTCTTGATTGCCAGGTAAATCAGCACCAGACCGACTACCAGCATCACGACCTGTCTCCAGTCCAGAGAAGTCACTCCAACAGCGAGTGCGTCCATATCTGTCTCCTTAACTGGTTACCTAATTAGTAATTTGAACTGTCCTGTCAATTAAAATCAACGTCGGATAAGTCATTATGACGAAAATTGTTCTTTCAGCAGAAAATCAACCGGCAAGTTTCAAAGTGTTCCAAAGTTCCACTTTTTTTCTCTTTCTTATACTGTAAAATAGAAAAAGTAATAATATAAAAGAGAATAGAAAATGCCCAAAAAAGCAGAACATTGGAACAGCATCTCTGGTACATTTCTGTTCCCTTTATCCCAAACACATCTTCCGCAAGCTATTAACGCAAGATAAAGCCGGTCAGGGGCTTCAATCAGCGAGTATCCTGTTTTGGGTATGTATTCAAGATAGAGGGGCGGGAGAAGAGATCTGAGAATTCCATATTGACAGATTGTGAAATCACATAAATATGACTAAAAGTGTTAAAAATATAGCTGAAAGGCAGTTAAGGAGATAGTT
This sequence comes from Cloacimonadaceae bacterium (SeqCode), assembly GCA_046485025.1. GTDB lineage: Bacteria > Cloacimonadota > Cloacimonadia > Cloacimonadales > Cloacimonadaceae > UBA5614. The sequence goes on from JAWOHU010000151.1 coordinate 4,796, forward strand.
ATGATCACAGAAAAACTGATACCTTATCTTGAGAAGTCCTTCAAAGAGTATTGGAACATGCCGGCGTTTACGGATTATCCGGGACCTTCCACTTCCTATAAAGAAGTGGCACAGAAAGTAATCTGGCTGCATAGATTGTTTCAGGCTTATAATTTGGAAAAAGGTGACAAGGTTGCGCTGATCGGGAAAAACTGCACAAACTGGGCTATAACTTGGCTGGCAGGCGCCACTTACGGTCTGACCATGGTACCGGTGCTGTATAATTTCAGCCCTGAGGACACTCAGCACATCATCAATCACTCGGATTCCAAACTGGTTTTCATCGCACAGGAGAAATATGATTCCATAGATGCTGACAGACTGAAGGAAGTGAAAGGCATATTTGTGCTGGAAGCATTCATATCGCTGCCCAATAAAGATAACACTCCCGCCCCTGCCATCAAGCCTTTTGACAAGATGGACGACCTCAAGGTACTGACCGCTGATTCCTTTCAACTGAAAGATGTCTGCTCCAATGAAGACCTGGCGGCGATAATTTATACATCGGGAACCACGGGATTTTCCAAAGGCGTGTCACTGCCGCACCGCGCTTTTCTTTCCAACCTGATATATTCGCGCGTGACCCTGCCCTATACAGTGGGAGCCAATCTTTTGAGTTTCCTGCCCCTGGCGCACGCGCTGGGCTTTACCATTGACCTGCTGTATCCTTTTACCCGCGGCAACCACATCCACTTTATGGATAAAATTCCGGCTCCCAAATTGCTCCTGGCTGCCCTGGCTGATGTCAAACCGGAAGTGGTGGTGGCAGTTCCGCTGCTGCTGGAAAAGATTTATAAGAAACAGATTCAGCCGCAACTGGAAAGCCCCAAGGTCAAAAAGCTGATCGGTATTCCGCTGCTCAATCAGCTGGTTTACAGCAAAATCCGCAATAAACTCCTGACCGCTTTTGGCGGCAATATCAAGCATTTGCTGGTGGGCGGCGCTCCTCTGAATGCCGAAGTGGAGAACTTTTTGCATAAAATCAAGTTTCCTGTGACAGTCGGTTATGGCATGACAGAATGCGCGCCTTTGATCTCATATGACCACTGGCATTCCAGAAAACTGACCTCGTCAGGCAGGCTGATGACTTTGGCAGAAGGGAAAATCGATTCCAAAGACCCGGTCAATGTTCCCGGAGAAATCATGATCAGAGGCGAACTGTTGTTTACGGGATACTACAAAAATCCGGAGGCCACAGCCGAAACTTTGGTGGACGGCTGGCTCCGCACAGGTGATATCGGCACTATGGATAAAGAAAAATATATCTTCATCAAAGGACGCTGCAAGAACGTCATCCTCGGTCCTGGCGGCGAAAACATCTATCCGGAATCCATAGAAGAAAAAATCAATAATCTGCCTTATGTGCTGGAATCCCTCGTACTGGAAAAGGAAGGCAGAATCATCGCCCTGGTCTATCCCGATCTGGAAAGCATCGACAACAACAAGATTCCCGAGTCCAAAGTGTCAGAAATAATGGAACAGAACAGGATTACGGTCAATAAATCTCTGGCGGATTTTTCCAAGGTATCGAAACTGCAGATAGTCTCGGAACCTTTCCAGAAGACGCCGACGCAGAAAATCAAACGCTATCTCTACAGCTAAAGGAATGCAGAAATAATGAAAACACCCCATATCAGTGACCTGATGAACTTTCTGAATGAGTCGCCGACCAGTTTCCAAGCCGCTCAGCAAATCGAGAAAAAGCTTGTCAGTAAAGGCTTTACCCGTCTGGATGAGACTGAAGCCTGGACAATCAAACCCGGTAAAAAGTATTATGTCATGCGCAACCAGTCCGCCGTCATCGCTTTTATCACAGGCAAAAAGAAACCCTCGCAGACTGGATTCAACCTTTCCGCCTCGCATCTGGACAGCCCGGGGCTCAAGATAAAATGCGGCGGAGACAAATCTGAGCGCAATAATACCAAGCTCCCGGTTGAACTTTATGGCGGGCCGATCATCAGCACCTGGCTGGACAGGGAACTTTCCATAGCTGGCAGAGTGATGGTCAAAACCAAAACTGTCAAAACAACGCAATGGGAAAGCCGTCTGGTCAATTTGAAAGAACCGGTTGCCATTATTCCCAACGTGGCGATTCATCTGAACAGGGAAGTCAATAAAGGATTTGAATATAATGCGCAGAATCATCTGCAGGCAATAGTTCAGGCGGTTGGCAACAATCAGAAACCGAAGTCGTTCAAAGAGATTCTGGCAGAAAGTCTGAAGGTCAAACCTGAACAGATCGGGGCTTATGACCTGTTTCTGTATGACCCCACACCGGTGGGCAGAACCGGCGCAGACAAAGAAATGCTGGTCAGCGGACGCTTGGATAACCTGGGAATGTCACATGCGATCTTGGCTGCCATTGCTGAGTCAGAACCAACTGAAACAACCAGCGTGGCAATCTTTTATGACAATGAAGAAATCAGCAGCATGACTCCGGAAGGAGCTGATTCCTCGTTTACATCAGATATTTTGCAGCGTATCTGCTGGGCACAGGATTTGAGCCAGGAAGAGACATTGATTGCCTTCAGAAAGTCATTTCTGGTTTCAGCCGATATGGCAAATGCCCTGCATCCCAATTTCCCCGAAAAATATGATTCCGCTTTCGTTACCATGCTGAACCACGGTCCCGTAATCAAGATGAATGCGGGCCAAAGATATGCCACGACCGCTGACAGCAGCGCCCGCTTTGAAAGCGTCTGCGAAAAAGCCAAAGTGCCGGTGCAGAGGATTATCAACCGCTCGGATTCAATTTCCGGCATGACCATCGGACCGATAACTTCGTCCAGACTCAGCATCAGAACGATTGATGTGGGCAATCCGATGTGGGCAATGCACTCGGTCAGGGAAACCATGGGCGTACTCGACCACGAGTATCTGATCCAAGCGCTGCTCGAGTATTATAAGCAATAAAATATAAACCACAGGAGAATAAACAAATGGCTGTGTTCAAACCATTTAAAGCGGTGCGTCCGATTCCGGATAAAGCGGCGGAAATCGCATCTTTGCCGTATGACGTGATGGATTCGGAAGAGGCCAGAATCGAGGTTGCCAAGCATCCGCTCAGCTTTCTGCACGTCGAAAAACCGGAGATAGACCTGGAGCCGGGAATTGACCTCTATGACGACAAGGTCTATGCCAAAGCCAAAGAAAATCTGTATAACTATCTGGATAAGAGACTGATGTTCCAGGATGAGAAACCCGCTTTTTACATCTATAAGCAGACCATGGACGGCAGGCCTCAGATCGGACTGGTGGGCCTGGCTTCCATTGACGACTACCTGAACAATCACATTAAAAAACACGAACTGACCCGCGCGGACAAAGAAGCAGACCGTATCAGGCACGTGGACACCTGCAACGCGCATTCGTCACCGGTATTTTTCACCTACAGGCATCAGCAGACAATTGACGATGTGGTAGGAAAAGTAATGGCGGAAACTGCTCCGGTCTATGACTTTGGATCAGATGACGGCATTGGCCACGCTTTGTGGGTGATGGATCAGGAAAATGATATCAAAGCTATTGAAACAGCCTTTGCTGAACTGGATAGCCTCTATGTGGCGGACGGACATCACAGAACCGCATCGGCAGTCAGGGTCGGAATCATGCGCCGTGAAAAGCATCCGGATTATGCAGGCGATGAGGAATTCAACTATATCATGACTGTGATTTTTCCTGACAATCAGCTGCACATCATGGATTACAACCGCATTGTCAAAGACCTGAACGGCAATAGCAAAGAGCAGTTCCTGGATAAGGTCAGCACCAAATTCCTGGTTGAAGAAAAAAGCTCCGAGCCCTACCATCCCGAAGGCAGTCACAGCTTTGGAATGTATCTGGACGGAAAGTGGTATGAACTGACAGCCAGATCGGGAACCTGGGACGCCGCCAACGTGGTAGAATCGCTGGATGTGTCCATTCTGCAGAACAATCTGCTGCACCCGATATTGGGCATTGAAGATCCGCGCCGGGACAAAAGAGTTGATTTTGTGGGCGGAATCAGAGGCCTGGCAGAACTTAAGAAAAGAGTTGATTCAGGCAGGGAAGCAGTCGCTTTTGCCATGTATCCGCCCTCGATGGATGAGCTGATAAACATTGCCGACGCGGGTGAGATCATGCCGCCAAAATCAACCTGGTTTGAGCCGAAACTGCGTTCAGGCCTTTTCATCCATCTGCTGCAATGAAGACAAAATTCGGTATTATCAGTCTGGGCTGTCCCAAAAATCTGGTCGATAGCGAAACTTTTTGTGATATAGCTATCAGGCATGGCTATGAGCTTTCGGACGATTTTGACGGTCTCGATTTCATGCTGGTCAACACCTGCAGTTTTATCCATGACGCCATTGTAGAAATGAGAAGAGTTCTGGACTCCTGCCTTGAGCTGAAAAAAGGCAATAAGATCAAACGGATATATGTGACCGGCTGCATAATGAAAAGGTTCCTGAAACGGATGCAGAGCATATATACTGAAATTGATGCCTGGATTGAGATCAAAGATTATGCAGCATTTGAAAAATTGCTGTCAGTGACCAGGCTGAGCAGTTATCAAAGATATCATCTGGCTGACGGTCCATATTCTTATCTGAAAATCAGCGACGGCTGTAATAATCGCTGCTCCTACTGCACAATCCCGTCCATAAGAGGTAAACTGAAAAGCAGTTCGATGGAAGACCTGATCAGGGAAGCGACCTATTTGGCTAATACCGGAGCCAGAGAATTGATTGTCATTGCACAGGACACAACAGCTTACGGCAAAGATTTATACGAAAGAAGAATGCTATCGGAATTGCTGAAAAGGCTGCACGATGTTCCCGGTTTTCATTGGATTCGTTTGATGTATCTGCATCCCGGGCATGTTGACAAGAAGTTGGTCAAGACGATTGCCGGCTTGCCAAAAGTTGTTCACGCCTTTGAAATGCCTTTGCAGCATAGTAACGACAGAATTCTGGCTGATATGAACAGGAATTACACCAAAGCAGATATCATAAGTGTTTATAATATGTTCAAAGCAGAGATGCCGGATTCGGTGTTCAGGACTACCTTCATTACAGGTTTTCCGGGAGAAAGCAGAAAAGACTTCAATGAACTGATGCAATTCATCCAGGACTATCCCTTCCTGAGAATGGGTGCTTTTGCCTATTCACGGGAACCGCAGACGCCTGCCTTCGATTTTTCTGGACAGGTAACTGAAAGGGCAGCAGTTAAAAGAAAGATGAACTTCTCAATCTGCACAGAGAGTTATCGGTCCAATATCTTTCTGAATATGTTGGGAAAGAGCTGGAAGTTTTGATAGAAGAGGCTTATCCGGATGAGCAGGACTACTATGGCAGAGCTTGGTTTGATGCTCCTGAAATAGATGGACTGGTAAATTTCACAGGTGATGATGTCGATTATGGTGATATAGTAAAAGTCAAGATTGAGGATGTCATAGATATTGATTTGTATGGCACCTTAAACCAGATTATCAGTTTGTATGAATATCGGGAAGAGGATTAAATGTATAAAAAAGTAGCCCTGACAGGAATTAAGCCTACAGGAATTCCACATATCGGAAACTACATTGGAGCCATCAGACCTGCTTTGAAACTGGCTGAGACATGTGAAGCGAGATATTTCATAGCAGATTATCACGCTCTCAATGCAATTAAAGATGCAACTAAGATCAAAGACCTGACATACGAAATTGCCGCTGCCTGGCTGGCTTGCGGCTTGGATCCTGAGCAGGTTCTGTTTTACAGGCAATCTCAGGTTCCTGAAACCTTTGAACTGTTGACTCTTCTGCTGGCATTTACACCCAAGGGACTGATGAACAGAGCCCATGCCTACAAGGCAATGATTCAGAAAAACAAAGAGGAAGGACGAGATTCGGATGATGGCGTGAATATGGGTTTGTTCACATATCCGGTTCTGATGGCAGCAGATATTTTATTGTTTGACACAGACTATGTCCCGGTCGGAAATGACCAATTCCAGCACATAGAAATGGCTGTGGATATTGCCGAAAGTTTTAATTTCATCTATCAGTGTGAAGGGTTCAAGCTGCCCGCTCCGCTGGCAACAGAACAAACCAAGACTGTAGTCGGTCTGGACGGTCGTAAAATGTCAAAAAGCTATGGCAATATCATACCGTTATTTGCTGCCGAGCAAGAGCTGAAAAAGCTGATAATGAGAATTGTGACCAATTCTCAGACCTTGGAGGAGCCCAAAGATCCTGAGGCCTGCAATGTCTTTTCCTTATACAGACACTTTGCTTCTGCCGAACAGGTAGAGACACTTAAACAGAGATACCTTGCCGGTGGAATGGGTTGGGGTCATGCCAAAACAGAGCTTTTTGAGGTTATGAATGCGGCTTTAAATCCCCTGAGAGAGAGATACTCTAAGTTAATGGAAAACAAAGACTATATAGACAGTGTTTTGCTGCAGGGCTCTGAAAAAGCCAGGGAACTGGCAGCCAAAAAAATAAACCAGTTAAGGCAGATTGTCGGCTTGTTATAATCAGAAAACGGTTGACAAAAAGCCGGCTGCCGGAAATTTGACTTAACTTACTTTAATATATTGAGTTTCAGAGGTTAAAAAATGATTCTATACACAGTAATGTTAGTTGTTCATATTATGATTTGTATCGCCTTGGTGTTGGTGATCTTATCTCAAACTTCCAAAGGCGGTCTTGACGCCACCTTAGGCGGAGCTGCCATGAATGTTTTTGGCGGTAGCGGAGCATCAACTTTTCTGAAAAGATGGACCCAATATCTCGGCGTTGCTTTCGTGATTTCATGTCTGGTTATGGCTTTTCTGGTCAAAAATCTCAGAACATCCAGCCGGGCTACTGATCTTCAGAAAAGAATTAATACAGAAGCACCTGTTCAAAAATAGTTTTATAGCAAGTATATAAGACTGCAGAAGTGGTGAAATTGGCAGACACGCAAGACTAAGGATCTTGTGCCTTTAACGGGTGTGCGGGTTCGAGTCCCGCCTTCTGCACCAAATCCTATTCAATCAATCTAGAGCTTCAGCTAACTTCAGTTTTTCTTTCGGATAAAGCACATCCACCAGATACAATCCCTGTGGCGGTGCGGGATAGATGATTGTTTGTTTGGGATTTTTCTCTGCAATCCATTGTGTTATGATTTCCGGTTCAAGCTGCAGATGTGAAATATTAATCATCGCTCCCACAATCCTGCGCACCATATTATGCAGAAATCTATCTGCCTTAATGCTATATATATAACAATCGCATCTGACCTCAAACTCTGAGGTTTTGATTTCACAGACATGATCTGGAACTTCTGAGTTTGGCTTGCTGAAAGAACTGAAATCGTGCTGGCCCAGAAAATAGGGTGCAGCTTTCTGCAGGAGTTCAAGCCTGATTTTTTTACGGGGAAAAGCTGACTGATAGAGTCTGTTGAAGGGAGTTTCCTGCTTGGCAATAATATAACGATAATGTCTTTCATAAGCATCATATCTGGTGTGAAAGTCATCACCGACAGGAAGGATTTTCAGAATCTGAACGTCATCAGGCAGGTGGCGTCTCAGACCTTTTCTCAATTGCTCGGGATTGGCGTTTCCATGGTATTCAAAATGG
>JAWOHU010000154.1:0-2778 GCA_046485025.1 Cloacimonadaceae bacterium (SeqCode)
ATTGAATTGCTGCCGTGCTTAATTGGCAGCTTTCTTTTTATCTTTTTCTTTGAAAGTCAGCACCGGTTCCTTGGAATTTTTGACCACTTCCGGCGAGATGGTGCAGGTGGCTATTTCAGGTCTGTCAGGCAGGTCATACATGATGCCGAGCATCATTTTTTCCATTATTGATCTAAGCCCGCGCGCACCGGTTTTTTGGCTGATGGCGATTTTGGCAATCTCCTTCAGTGCGTCATCCGTGAAATTCAGCTTCACGCCGTCCATGTCAAAATACTTCTGATACTGTTTGCAGATAGCGTTTTTAGGCTTGGTCAGAATCTCAATCAGGGCTTCCTCGCTGAGTTCATGCAGAGTGCAGATAATCGGCAGTCTGCCAATCAGTTCAGGAATCAGGCCATACTTCAGCAAATCAGTGGAAGCTGTGTGGTCAAAGATGCTGGCGTCATTAAGCTTCTCGCTCAGCCTGACGTCAAAACCGACAGTCCGTTTTGCCAATCTTTCCTGAATGATCTTTTCCAGTCCAAAGAAGGCTCCGCCTGCGATAAACAGGATATTGGTGGTGTCCATTTCAATGAAATCCTGCTGCGGATGCTTGCGTCCGCCTTTGGGTGGAACATTGACTTTGGTGCCTTCCAGAATCTTGAGCAGCGCTTGTTGCACACCTTCGCCTGACACGTCTCTGGTGATGGAAGGCGTCTCAGATTTACGGGAAATCTTGTCCAGTTCATCTATATAGACAATGCCTTTTTCCGCTTTGGCAATGTCATAATCAGCATTCTGTAATAGTCTGACCAGAATGTTTTCGACATCTTCACCCACATAGCCAGCCTCAGTCAGAGTGGTGGCATCGGAAATGGCAAACGGCACTTTCAGAAAGCGTGCCAGCGTTTGCGCAATCAGGGTTTTGCCTGAACCGGTGGGACCAATCATCATAATATTGCTTTTTTCCAGGTCCACGTCATCGTCGTGTTTCTGCATAAAGATGCGTTTGTAATGATTGTAAACCGCCACGGAAATCACCTGTTTGGCGTTTTCCTGTCCGATTACGTATTGGTCTAGATAACTCTTTATCTGGCTTGGTTTTGCGAGTTCAAATTCAGCTTCCGCTTCTTTGGGTTTGTCCTGGTCCACAATGGTGTGGCACATGGCGACGCATTCGTCACAGATGTTGCCTGCAATGCCGCGGATCAGGGTTTTGACTTCTGCTTCGGGTCTGCCGCAGAAGGAGCAGCTTAAAACTTTATATTTTTCCATCCAGACCTCTCTTTGTGATTATTTACGGTGCCTTAGAACTTCATCAATGATACCGTACTGCTTGGCTTCCAGCGAGCTCATAAAGAAATTGCGGTCGCTGTCTTCTTTCAGTCTCTCCATGCTCTGACCTGTGTGCGCGTGCAGGATATCATTGAGTCTGTCTCTCAGGTATAGGATTTCCTTGGCCTGGATTTCGATATCGGCTGCCTGACCCTGAGCGCCGCCCATGGGCTGATGAATCATTACTCTGCTGTTGGGCAGGGCGATTCTTTTGCCTTTGGTACCGGCGGCGAGCAAAACTGCGCCCATACTGGCAGCCTGTCCGATGCAGAGAGTGCTGATATCGGGTTTGATATACTGCATTGTATCATAGATGGCAAGACCGGATGAAATGATGCCTCCGGGGCTGTTGATATACATAAAGATGTCTTTTTCCTGGTCTTCGCCTTCCAGATGGATGAGCTGCGCCACAACGGTGTTAGCGACGTTGTCATCGATGGGACCGCTGATAAACACGATCCTGTCTTTCAGCAGGCGGGAATAGATGTCATAAGCTCTTTCCGTTCTGCCGATCTGTTCAATCACGATGGGTATGTAATTCATATTTTTAACCTCCGAGATCATTCGGATTTCTCATTTTCTTCATGTTCAGACTGTTCTGTATCCTGGCTTTCTGCTTCTGCAATCTCTTGCGGCGCAGGTTCTTCTGCAATGACAAAATCGCAGGTATCGGCAATTTTATGCAGAATCAGGTAGTTACCGACTGTTTCTGAAAATTCTTCACTTTCCATGGTTTTCTTATGTTTTTCTTTCCAGTCCTCGACACTCTGGTCGCTGAGTTTTGCCTCGTGTTCAATATAACCAGCGATGTCAGTTTCCGTCGGCTCGCTTTGATACTGTTTGCGCAAAGCTTTCATCAGATACATATTGATAAAATCCTGCGTAATCTGATAGCGAATCTGAAATTCATAATACTTGCGCCACTGTGCGTCAGTTATCTTATATTGGTCAAGTTCTTTTTCTGCCAAATACTGAATTGTCTTTTCCGGCAGGTCGAACCTGTTGTCAATATATAGTTTTGTGATCAGTGCATTTACTTTGATATTCTGATTCTTCAGGACATTCTTTTCTTTTAACTCTTCTGTGATTTTTGCCTGCATTTCTGATACAGAGTCAAACTCCAAATCCTTCGCAAATTCGTCATCGATTTCCGGCAGCCTGGTTCTGCGGATGGCATTGACCATAAAGCTAACTTCTTGTGTGCCGGCATGATGAGCGTGTTCAGCCTCTGTGAAAATATGATGGATGTAATCGTGCCCCAGTCTGAGCGTGAAAGAATCGCCGATTTTCTTGCCCAGGGCGGCTTCCGCAATCAGAGTCTCGTGTTCTTTATTGGCAAAGTATTTGTAGTTCTGAGTGTGCTCAGTGCCTTCCAGAACAGCTTTCACCTCAAATTCGACTTCATCGTTTTCGATAATCTCGTCTTCCACGTCTATCATCGTGGCATTTTCCTTGCGCAATTCC
>JAWOHU010000213.1:0-2903 GCA_046485025.1 Cloacimonadaceae bacterium (SeqCode)
TATACTTTGGGTAAAAGGAACGATGTAAGGGGAAAAAGCGGAATTTTTATGACTGAAGCTGCCTGAAAGGTTTTCACAAAAGAGATAAGGGGCTGATATGCAATTAAGATAGACAAATTGAAGAAGAGCCAAAACAAGAGTGAAAATTGGAACGAAAAGAGCGATATAGAGGTTAACTTTGTGAGGCAAATATGTTTGAAAAAAGTGTTGAAACCAGTTCTTTAAAGGTCAAAACTGAATTCCATACTCTGACCTGACTAATCAAAATGATATAAGTATATCCGAAAATCATATAAAAATGATATAAGAAGAACAAAACAGAGGAAAACGATGAGAGAAAAAATCAAGCACATGCTGAAATCGGAACTGGAAAAGTATGAACAGGTTCTTGCCTTTTTTGAAGGCGGTTCTGCCTCTTTTGGCAGGGCGGATGAATGGTCTGACCTGGATTTGCAGATGGTGGTCAGAGATGATTTTGTGGAGCGGGCAATTGTGATATTGGAGCAGACCCTGCAGAAAATCGCTCCCATAGAGGACAAATTCGTCCTGCCGGCACCCACCTGGCACGGCCAGTGGCAGGGATTTTACAAGCTGGAAGGGGTTTCGCCCTACCTTCTGATTGACGCTCTGATTATGAAAGAGAGCAGTACGACCTATTTTTCAGAACCGGAACTGCATGGCCGGCCCGTCATTTTCTTTGACAGGACAGGTAAAATCGGCAACGAACAGACAAATTCGGACGAACGGGAAACAGCCATCAGCAAAAGACTGCAAAGGGCTGATAACCTCTGCACAATGATGCATCTGCTGGCGGATAAAGAAATCAGGCGCAACCGCATTACGGACGCTTTTGAGCTCTATTACAACCTCTATCTGCGCACTTATGTGGAACTGCTCAGAATCAAATATGACAGAGCCAGGTGGTTTTTTGGTCCCAGATATCTGCGCAACATCCTGCCGGAAGATGTTTACAACAGCATTTCCGGTTTCTTCTACGTCAGTGACACGGATGACCTGCTCCGCAAAAAAGACGAGGTCATTTGCCGCAGCAAGGCGCTGCTGCAGGAACTGCAGCAGGATACAGACTTGAAAGATGCACAAAATGCATAAATTAAAACAGCTAAACAGGAAATTTCCCCCATAAATAAAACCGAGGAGAGGACACACAAAATGAACAAAGGATTCAAACACATTGTTTTAAGCCTGCTTTTAATGGCAGGCCTGGTGGTCGGCAGCTATGCCCTGCCGGCTATGTTTACATCATCACAAACTCCGGAAAGCCGCAACTGGAGACTGCTGGAACAGCTAACCATGATTGATTCATCCGGCACTTGGGTGAACAGCGAACTCAAACACAACTACTTCAATGCTTTAAGTCCTGACGTGGTGGACAGCACTGCCTACAGTTGTTTTGAATGCGGGGTTGGCTGGCATCAGAGCTGGTCTGACCATTTCAGCTACAATCCCAGCCAGGAATACATAACTGAAATTGTGTCATATCTGGTTGTGCCTGACCATACTATTCCTCAAACGCGGAGCATTTACACCTACGATGATGACAATCACCTGCTGACAGCGACCCTGCAAACCAGCGGGCTGGATTACCGCAAAAACAGGGATTGGTTTGATCTGAAGCAGGTTTGCTTCACATATGATAATGGCGCGCTGAATAACATCATGATAAAAGATATGAGTTATCCTGATTATCCGCCCGACTGGTATAAATGGGAATTCCAGTTTGATGCTGCGGGCAGGATATCAGTGCTGAGCGAAACAATCTCACAGGATTCACTGAATTGGGTAAACAACTACAGGACAAATTTTCTGTATCACGGGGCAGATACAAACAACAGTGCCAGCCAGATTGAGCTGCTCAGCAGGAATTTCCCTCATTACCTGCATTATGAAAAACCGCTGGAAATAGGGCTGTTGGCAGAAAAAATCCGCGAATATTGGATGTATCAGTACTGGCGCAACGAAACGCAGGATATTTACACTTATAATTATGTTTATTGGCTCAATGCTCATCAGACCAATGTCAACACGATGATGGGCACCTGGCTGTATGAATCTCTCATCAGCTACACCTATGACACAAACGGCAACTGCGACACGGAACTGCATCAATACTGGTGTGAAGACCCCACGCATTGGGTCGATAGCTCCATCGTTTACAACGGTTGGGAAAACACCACAGCCAATGCTGATGAAATCAGCCCTGCTCCCCCGGCGATAGCTGTTTCAGTATATCCCAATCCCTTCAGTGACAAGCTCAGCCTGGAAGTAACGAGCCGGTCCAAAACGCCTGTCAGCTTGGAAATTTTTAACTGCAAAGGACAAAAAGTCCACTCCGAAACCATTCTGCCCAACCGCCGGATTTCACTTTCAGAAGCAGTTTCAGACCAGGCTGTGAAGACTTCCGGGATCTATTTCCTGAAGGTGCAGCAGGAAAATCAAAGCACAACTAAGAAATTACTCCACCTCAACTAAACACCTCCATAATCGAAACAAGGCGTTGGCACACCTCTGTCAGCGCCTTTTTTGTAACTTTGTGTCAAGGCTTGGGTGGAAATTCTGATAGACAAAAAAACTTGCTTCTGATAGATGGTAAATTCAGGAAAGTTTATGTTAGAAAGAATAAATTCACCCGTGACCCAACCTGAGGAAGTCGAATTTGACCGCGCTCTACGCCCCAAAACGTTGCCGGAGTTTATTGGTCAGCACCAGATCAAGCAGCTATTGGAGATTTCCATTCAGGCAGCCAAACTGCGCAAGGAACCGCTGGACCACGTCTTGTTTTACGGTCCTCCGGGATTGGGCAAAACCACTCTGGCCAGCATCATTGCGAGAGAGCTGAACGTGGACATCACAGTCAGCAGCGGACCCGTTCTGGAAAAGCCAAG
>JAWOHU010000043.1:0-6558 GCA_046485025.1 Cloacimonadaceae bacterium (SeqCode)
ATCGACGATGGCGAGCGTCAGTGGCAGATTGATGATGAACCGCGAACCCTTGCCCACCTCGCTGCGCACTTCGACGCTGCCACCGAGCTCCTCGATGTTGCGACGCACGACGTCCATGCCGACGCCGCGCCCGGATACGTCCGTGGCCTGATCCGCGGTGGAGAACCCTGGCAGGAAGATCAGGTCATGGATCTGGGCGTCGGTCAGCTCGGCATCCGCGGCGACAAGCCCCTTGGCCTTCGCCTTCGCAATGACCTTGGAGGTATTGATACCGCCGCCATCCTCGCTGACTTCGACAGTGATGTTCCCGGGAATAATCGTTTCAGGAATGTGCACCAGCGGAGATTCTTTGCCGACAAAGTTTACGACGAAAGCCTGAATGTTCCAGTTGTAATCAAGAGTTGCGCCCAGTTCGGTCAGAATGGTCCACTCGTTGTCAATATAGATCATGTTGCCTTTGTAAGGAATGGAGGGTCCGTTATCGCAACCGGCCGGATGACCGGCCTGGGTATTGACATTATAACCAACCCAAAGTTCTCCCGTGGAGGGAATCTGGATCGGAACCGGCAAATCGACAATGTTCCATTCTCCGATCACAGGGGCTGTTACAGGAACGGTGGCAGCCAAAGTGCCTGGATTGGTGGGTGAAGTTCCACCTGTCCAAACTTTTATGGTATAAATACAGTTTGCTTCATTGGGATAGTAACGCACTTTGGTCAGATATCTGTCAGAAATACCGGAAAGTTCTGTCTGTGTAAAGCGTGCAGCCACATCAAAGTTGGCAGCAGCATTGGTTCCGATCCCGGCATAGTTGGTGCCGTCATCAAAATGAATCCAATCCTGCAGAATCGGTCCTCCGGGCGGAGTCCAGGTCAGTGACACGTTATTCTGTGCTACAGTATACTGCAGATTGGTAACGGGTCTGAGCAATTCACCGGAAACGGTATTGGAGGGTTCTGATTCTCCATCAGGATTGGTATAAACTGCTGTTACATAATAAGTGCGCAGTCCGGCGGCAGGTGAGTCGTCAGTATAGGATAAACCTGTTATCGGAGTAGTGTTGATTTGAACATCATTTCTAAAGACATTATAGCCAACCGGGGTTGATCCTGTAGGAGACTGCCACATCAGCATTACGTCCGTTGCACCAAAAACTCCCGTCAGGTTGGTGGGAGGATCAAACACGGGAACCATGGCGGATACAGTTATGTCATCAATGAACAGGTAATACATATTGGCATCGCTGTAGCCATGAAATCCGACATAATATATTCCAGCAGTAGTCTGTGGAATAAAGGCCTCGCCCATTACGTAGTCTGTATTGGTGACATTATTGTTCACAAAAATCTGTTCTGTCAGGGCAGCAACGTTGTTGGCAGTGCCGTATTTGACTTCCAGTTTTTCGGGCAGGGTGGCGCTTTGCGCTTTGTAATAGAACTGGATTCTGTAAAAAGTATCGGCAGCTAACTGAAGAGGTGGTGAAATTGCCCAGTCATCCATAGCAATGGCAGTAGATGAATTATAGCTGCAGCGCAGAGTATTGGGAGCAGAATTTGCACCGGAAGCAACAGTCACCCAGGTAAAGTTATCACTGTTGGCATTGATGATGGTCCAGGACGGCGGAACTGTCGGAGGTGTTGCATCATCCCAGTTCTGGGTATAAGGATAAACTGTCACAGTCGGGTCTGCCATCGAGGTAAATGACCAGACGGGACATCCAACTGCGTCGCCAAAATCGTTGGTGGGAACTATCTGCCAGTAATAGATTGTGCTATATGTAAAATCTGCAACCGGGTTATATTCGGTATCTGTTTGCAGTGTTCCATTTACAATATTTGTAGGCGGATTATCCGTTCCGAAAAAGACTTTGTAGCCTGTCGGAGCGCCGCCGCCTGATAACCAGACCAGATTGGCAGCGATGGACACATTGGTAGCGCTATCAAGCGGAGATACTATCTGAGCAGGATTGGGCGGTGTTCCGGCTTGAGGCGGAGTCCAGTTGAAGACCAATCCGTCGGGAGGAATAACCGTGTCGTTCATTCTGCAGCTTGAGTTATTGGCTGTTCCGGGTGTAGTGGCAGTCCAGTCGGTAGTTGTTGTACGGTTAATGTATTCTGTGTTGTCCGCACCCCTCATTCCGACCTGCACGGTGGCTGCCGTAGTCACGCTGGCAGCAAAGAAGTGTCCGTAATGATAAGAAACTACGTTGGAAGTTTCATGCAGTTGAATCTGAAAATTTAAAGTGTCATTGGCTGCAGCCGTAGGATAGCGGCGGTAGTTTTTCCACTGCATGGTAAACACGCGATTCGGTGCTGTTCCTGAAAGCAGACTGGAAAGTTCGCCATCGTCTCGGGAGCGGATATCCCTGTTCAGAACGGCAATCACGTTATTGGAAGTGCCGGTGCTGATTGCGGTGTTGGAGGACGTAACAGTCGGACCCATGGCAATAAAACCGTTGGTGGCGATACTGACATTGGTATAGACTGTTCCGTTGAAATTGAAATCAAAGCCGATGGAAAGATCGTTGAAGACCTCATTATCATTGGCAGAAGTGCCGTGCACGGTTCCGCCGGTGATCTCGGTGTAAGTGCCAAGATTCTGACTGAAACTGTAATCGGTGATTACGCCCCAGCCCAAAGATACTGTCATCATAAGACTTAAGACGAGCAGTAAGATTACATAACTTTTACGCATATTGTCTCCTTTTTTCTTCTCTTTATCCTTGAATTAATCTGTTCGTGGAGTTTACAAGTCTGAAGGTGTGTTTTGCATGACCATATAGCAAAATACCATCCGGTTCAGACACTCTTTTTCTCATCATACCCATTTTTGTTATACTATGCCCTTGTCAAGCAAAACCTTGACCGCCCTCTCATCCGTTCCATTCTTCAGTTTTTCACGCTGACGCTGATCCTGCCTGAAACATTAGTTCCGCCGGATTAAAAACAACAGTTTGATTGACAGAAACATCGCCCTCACTGCATTAGTCACACAAGGTTTGTTCTTCCCGGTTACCTGCCTGCCGCCTGTGGCCACCCATAGGAGCGGAGCGGGAAATCGCCCTGTTATCCATTTGCTGCCTTTATGGTAGGAAGCATAACCTGCCGCAAAACAAGAAAATGAAATAAACGGATAAAGAAGTGAGAACTCATGAAGTTTGCTGAACACATGCCAATTGCCCTCCTCTGCCTTGCTTTCCTTTTATCGGCCGCTCTGCTCTCCGGACTGATTATCACACCGGAAGAACAGCACCAGTTGGTGGATATGCTGAATACAGCCGGTTTCGACTCCACCGACGTGAATTTTCTCAAGGACTGGGATGCCTCCACCAAGTTCAAACTGAGCTGTCAGGTGGAAGCGCTCAATAATCCGTGGAAATTCCTCGAACTTTTGGACAGATTGAAGTTCCGGATTGAAATTTTGGGTGACAATAATCTAATACACTCCAGACGTAAAGTGACCCCCGCCTATGCTAAATCCATCAGCGACTTTTCTTATTTTCTGGATATTGAGATTCCCCCGTCATTTGTCGGTAGGGGTGAACCGGATTTGCAGCGTGCATATGAGAAAATCAAGTCTCCTAAGGATTGTTTCAAATATGCGGAAGCTGTGTTTTCCAAAGTAAACGGTTTTCTGGACAAGGGTTTTGTACAGCTTTCAACCACTGAACAAGATAGTCTTTTTTACTGGATGTTCACAGTTTGGCAAGAAAGCGATGATTCCCTTGCCTACAAAGAGTTTTTTACCAAGCGTTTTCCCAATATCAAGACCACCATGAGTACGGAAAATGCCATTAAACTGCTGGAAAAAGTTGACCTCGTAGCATTGGCGCAGGCCTGGAACCTCTGGGAAAAAGGCAATCATAACTTGATTTATATAGTGCCAAAACTCAAATTTGATAATGCCAAACCCATCTATCATGATTCGAAGTGGGGTACGATGATTATCGGCGGCAAAGGTGATGACCATTATTCAGATAATAAACGTCTGCGGAAAAAACCTGTCTGCCTCATCCTCGAACCCGGCGGCAACGATACTTACAGTTGCGCTCTTTACACAGACAGGCAGCATCCATTTTACCTTGTGGTGGACCTGAAAGGAGATGATATTTACCGCCATAACGAAATTGGCAAAGGACAGTCTGTTTTGGCAGGATGCGGTTCTCAGATTGACTTTGAAGGTGACGATATTTACCGGTATGGCGATTTTGCCCTCTCATCCATGCTTGGATTCCAATACACTTATGACAAGAATGGCAACGATATATATTCCACCGGGCTGTTTTCTCAGGGTGCTGCTATGTTCGGCATCTCTGTGTTGAACGACCAAAACGGCAACGATACCTACACTGCTACAGAGTTTGCTCAGGGGATGGGTGGTCCCAAAGGTTTTGGTTTGCTCCTGGACGGCAAAGGAAACGATGTGTATTATGTAGGTGGCAAGTATCTGCATGCGCCGCTGGCACCGTTTGATTACCGTAGCATGGGACAGGGTTTTGGCTTTGGTTTCAGACCCGATATGGCAGGTGGAATCGGCATTCTCTATGATGGCGAAGGCAACGACCGTTACAGTGGCGGGGTTTATGCCCAAGGTGTAGCATATTGGTACGCAATTGGCGCTTTGTTTGATGAAAAAGGCAACGATTATTACGATGCTGTTTATTATCCTCAGGGCAGCGGAATTCACCTTGCCAATGGGGCTTTGGTCGATATGGAAGGTGATGACCATTACTACTCCAAACACGGTCCCGGTCAGGGCAATGGTCATGACTGGTCGGTGGGTGTATTCATAGATAAAAAAGGCAATGACCACTATTCCATAGAAGGCGGCAACGGTCTGGCTCTGGCTAATTCAGTCGGGATTTTTATAGATTCGGAAGGTGACGATAAATACGAACACCGCAATCCTTCCAATTATGGTTTTGCCGCTGCAGCCAGGGAAACCGGCGGACTTGGTCTATTTCTGGATGCCGGAGGCAAGGACGCCTATCCTGACACCACCAAAGCCGATAATAAAACCTGGCAACAAGGCACTTACGGCATTGGCAGAGATGTGGAACTGAATATTCCGGCCCAATCCAAACTGGAAGAACTGGCAGAGCAGTCTGTGGCAGATGTGGACAGTCTGGCTTCTATAGAGGATTTGTTTAACATAGCTTCCGAATGGGAAGTGGGTTCTGCTGCCAAACGCGTCAAATTGGCTCGTGGATATTTACTCAATCGTGAAGCGGAAGCGGTTTCCTATGCCATCCTTGAAAAAATGGCTACCAAATCCGGCCTGGAATACCGCACTTTGTCTGAACTTGCCAAAAAGTCTGAACTGATGCGCACTTCGCTCTATACTGTCCTGCATGATGAGGATTCGCTCCAGGTGAAAAATTCCATCGCTCTGATAGCTGAGCAGGGTGACAGTCTGGCTGTGGATTCTCTGGCAGTTTTTCTTAATCAAAACAAATATATACCAACCCTTCTGTCCGCTTTGGGCAATATTAAAAGTCAGAAATCGCTTGACCTGATTGTGCCCTGGACGTCTCATCCGACTGAAAAATACAGATATCTGGCAGCCCGCAGTCTGAAAGCTTTGAACTCAGAAGAGTCAATCGCAGAGCTGAGAAAAATGGCTTTTGACAGCTCGTTTCTGATCAAAGCTATGGTGCGGCAACTGCCTGATACAAAAGCAGAAAAAAAGTAAGATGACACCCAAAGATAGATTCAGACTGTTTCTGGAGCAGCATTTTCCTGACAAGACAGAGATTCTGATGATAGGGTTTGAAAACTATCTGAACCTGTTGTATGAGACTAATCAGCAGGTGAATCTGGTGTCGCGTCAGATGACCAAGGAAAATTACTGGCTTTACCATTTCCTTGACAGTCTGCTGATTATTAATTGTATGGATTTATGTAGTGAAAAAATATTGGATTTTGGTTCAGGCGGTGGTTTACCCGGCATCCCGTTGAAGCTGGTTTTTCCTGATTTAAAGATGACTTTGCTTGATTCAGTCGGGAAAAAAGTCAGGTGTCTGGAGCAAATGATACTGAGCTTGGAACTGACCAACTGCCGGGCAGTCTGGAGCAGACTGGAAGATTTTTCCAAGCCTGCTCAGATTGAGAAGTATGACCTGATTTTTTGCCGTTCAGTTAAGTTGGAAAGCGGATTTATTGAGCCTCTGCACAAGCTGCTGAAACCCGGTGGCAAGGTGGTTTTCTACAAGGCTCAGAGTATGGAAGATGTGTCTGTGCTGCCCGAAATTGAAATATGTGACGTCAGCCTGCCGGAAATTGGCAAACGCAGGATTGTAACGGCTCCCAGACAGAGCCTTGGGATAAATATGAAAACTAAGAAAGTTGGATAGAAGATGGCAAAAATTATTACCGTAGTTAATCAGAAGGGGGGGGTCGGCAAGACCACATCAGCCGTTAATCTGGCTGCCGGTCTGGCTATTTTGGAAAAAAAGACCCTGCTGATTGATTGTGACCCTCAGGGTAACGCAACCAGCGGTGTCGGACTCAACAAAGATGAACTGCAAAATCAGATCTATGATGTGATTATCCAAAGAGT
>JAWOHU010000084.1:0-9630 GCA_046485025.1 Cloacimonadaceae bacterium (SeqCode)
TGACCAGTGCAGGGGGTTGGGACATTTTTACCGCCAAGCTTGATACGGATGGCAATTGGCTCTGGGCAGCCGGTGCCGGTGGCAATTACAATTCAGGCGGTCTTGGCATCAGCGTGGACAACTTTGGAAACAGCTATATCACAGGAACTTATGAAGCCACTATTATGATTGGCACAGAATCTCTTTCCAACAGCGGCAATAATGACGTTTTTATTGCCAAACTTGATACCAATGGCAATTGGCTGTGGGCCAGAAGGGCCGGTGGAACAAGCAATGACATCAGTTCCGGAATCATTGTTGACAACTTTGGCAACTGTTATGTCTCAGGTTATTTTAATGGCGCTGCTGATTTTGGCGCCACACTTCTGACCACTGGCGGAAACTATGATGTCTTTGCCGTCAAACTTGATGCCAACGGAAACTGGCTTTGGGCTGTCAACGCAGGCGGAACTGGCAATGACTATGCCAATGCCCTTGTGCTTGACAGGAATAACTGCTGCATCTTTTTAACTGGTTCTTTCTATAATGCTGCTCAATTTGGAACCAATTTTATGACCAGCAGCGGAGAATCCGATATCTTTGTCGCCAGGCTGGATTCAGACGGCAACTGGCTTTGGGCGACCCGGGGCGGAGGTGCCAGCAGTGAAGAAGGCTTGGGCATTTCCACTGACGGCAAAGGCAATTGCTATGTGACAGGCGAGTTCTATAATGACATCCAGTTTGGAGTCATGACTCTGACCGGAAACGGGAATTCGGATGTTTATGTAGTCAAGCTGGCAGGGCCTACTCCCAAAGCGCCTCAAAACCTGGTCATTTCTGCTATTGGAAACGATATCAGGCTCACCTGGAATCACGTTACGGAGGACAAGGACGGACAACCCCTAACGCTTGACTATTACGAGATTTACTATTGTCAGGATCATCCTGACGCCAGCTACAGCAGTCTGGGGCAGACCTCTGATTCTCTCTTTGTGCACAGCGGCGCAGCGCTTTCCAGTCCCGGTTTTTATTACGTCAAGGCAGTGGTAGCAGATTAGCAAAGCAATTGCAGCCATTTATCTTTTAACCTGGAATTAACTTACCCGGCAGTGTATCATTTTGTGTCCTCGCAGCAGACGGGGCAAGCCTTTCTCTCATAAAAGTATTGACAAGTTGCATAACATTTTATTTTTACAATGCATTGCTGATAAATGAAAGCCTGAAGCAGGCTCGATTGAAACATGATTTAGCGTTTTTTAAGGAGAGAAAAATGAATTACAGCGAAATTCGTCAGTCAGCCAGAGCGCTTTTGCAAAACCTGTGGACACCTCTCATACCCATCTGGTTTGTCTATTTTCTGATTTCTTTTGGAGTCCAGTCCATTTTTGGTGAAAAGGGTGCTTTTCTGGCTTTTGTGACCACCCTTATCATCGGCGGACCGCTGCTGATGGGCATTACAAGAATCTTTCTGCGTATTTATAACAAAGAATCTTTCGAACTGGGCAACCTGTTTGACGGCTTTAAAGAATTCAACCGAACCCTGTCAGCCTATCTGCTGATTGTCCTGTATGTGTTTCTGTGGTCGCTGCTGTTGATCATTCCAGGCATCATTGCTGCTCTGGGCTACAGTATGACGTTTTACATCATGGCGGAAAATCCCGACATCACTGCCACGGAAGCCATGCAGCAGAGCAAACGCATGATGTTCGGGCACAAAACCGAACTCTTTATGCTGGGCCTGTCCTTTATTGGATGGGTCATCCTGGCTGCCATACCTTTCGGAATCGGTTTTCTGTGGCTGAGTAGCTACTGGTATACAGCATATACGATTTTCTATCACAGAATCAAAGCACAGCCGGAAGCAGTTATCAGTTAACGGTTAACAGTTAAGCAGATAATGACACTGTAGCCCATTCTTTAGAATGACTGTTCCACACACTTTAGTGTGTTGTTGGATATCCATTTTCCCGGAGTTCAAATTGCCCATTGCCAGCTCAAAGAGGTATCATATCTTGCGGGGCAATTAGGACTTCGGGATTTAAATGTTGGCTCATTTTACGAAGTCCTAAATTCCCTATCAGATTTCGTATTTCTTATGTTAATCAAGGAAATTTTGAACTCCGGAATATTCATAATGCGTTTGGACAACTGGTGATTGGCTGGAACGACAACTGAGGATATTGGAGTTCAAAGCCAACGATAACTATCAAAGACACGAAGTTTATCTGGCTTTGGACTTCAATGTTGAGTAACGGATAGGTTCTTTTGAAGTCCAAACGCAAACAGAAACGTACCCATTGACAGACTACGCCGCGTTTGAACTCCAAAAGATTTCGTGTATTTAGTGTTCCTACCAGCGGTTACTAAGTCCGGTCTGCCTGACCTGCTTGATCAAGACTTATTAAAAGCTAATACAACTTAATGAACTTCCGAGTAAAGACCTTTCCGCTTAGTTTGGTTTTCATAAAGTAGAGACCACTGGCTATGGCTAATCCGGATTTGTCTTTTCCATCCCAGACTGCATTAACACCGGGGTTGACAGTAAGTTCCCTGACCAGTTGTCCTTTCAGGTTATAAATACCTACTTTTGCGGGAACTTTGGAGTTTTTCACTGCAATATTCAAAATGCTGTTCATGGGATTGGGATAAATAGCCAAACCGGGAAGCAGCGGAGGATTTGTGTCGTTTTCATTGGCAGAAGACGAATTGCTGGTTCCGGGAGTTACCTGATGAGGATAAGCGTTGCCAAATAAAATCCAGTTTTCACTGCCGTCAGGATAGCGTCCATAGGATAAATCAGTACTCAGCTCGGTTGCAACTGTCCAGGCAATGTTATCCACGAGATGCAGCATATCCGGAGCTATCAGATAAACTGCGTCTGCAGTAGCGCTAAGCTTGGTATTTATATGCAAAATGCCTTCATAAGGTTCTTCATCAAACCAGATAATCTTGAATCCATAGGCAGGGATTGTCGTGCTGTCCGGATAAGCAGAACTGATGGGAATTAAGCTGTGCGCAGGGTCGCCATAATGATTATCAACCAAATAGTAGCCTGCCAGATTAACTGCAAAGTCATTGGGATTATAAATTTCAATCCAGTCCTCGTATTCGCCGTAATTATCGGTGATGGTGGTTGTGTTGGAAGCCATCACTTCATTTATATAGAGCACAGGTGCAGAAAATCCGATGGTGATATTGTGGATGGGGGAAAAAGTCTGCGCACTAATAGTGTCGGTTGCCTTGATCCTGAACTGAATCACAGAATTCAGGGCAAAGGGACCAAGGGAAGCAGTATAGACTCCGCCCTGCATTGTCATATTCACCGTGTTCAGAGTATAGTTATTGATACCCCATAAAAGCTGAACTGATAATAGATTATTATCAGGATCAGTCACTTGGGCAGAAATAGTAATAACTGAGTTTTGAGTTGCAGGGTAGGGTGTGTATTGCAGGTTACTGATTACCGGAGCAGAATTTATAATACCCTGATTAGATGCTCCGGGTGTGCAGGGACTGGGATGTCCGGCTCCAAAAAGCTGCCAGCTTGATCCACCGTCAGGCAGTCTTCCTATGGAAACATCGTCTACATTCAGTCCGGTAGCCTCCGTCCAGGCATAGCTGTCAACAACCGTAAACCCATCGGAATCAATCAGATAGACTGCATCTGCAGCACCGCTGAGTTTGGTATTGATATGCAAAGGTCCCTGGGTCAGATTTTCGTCAAACCAGACAATCAGGAATCCGTAAGCCGGAATCGTAGTCAGAGCGGAAAATCCTGTCGGAATCTGGGTCCAGGCTGTTACACCCTGGGCATAATGATTATCGGTCATATACATTCCGCCAAGATCAATAGCATAATTATTGGGATTATAGATTTCCACCCAGTCGTCAAATTCACCGTGAGGGTCTGCATAGGAAGCGTTCTTAGCCTGAATTTCGTTGATGAGAAGTTCCCCTGGATCGAGATTAACAGGAATGGTCAAAAACTCAGATTCAGCCTTGGCTGGCAGCCCTATAAATAATCCAATCAGGATGGTTAAAAACAGTAGTGTCCTTTTCATCTATGCTCCTCTCAAAATTTATCATTCCGGCACCTAAGTTTTAAGTACATATCCGGAATTCTTAATCTAATACCAAAAACTATGATGCACAAAGTCTGTCAATCTCCTGCTTGCATAATTTCATTCTTTCTTTCATCACCCACTTAACAGATTTGTTTGAGTTATCAGTTACGAAGTCCGTTTAAACAGCTGAGATAGCATCATTTTAACACCTTGCTTGCTTTTTCTATCTTTCACCCATTTAAGCATTACTTTATCACTACGGTATTATTACGGTACTAATACGGTATTTTACCGTAATGCTACCGTAATAATATAGTAATAGTACAGTAGTTCAAGTATGGAAAATGTATGGAAGAAAGAAGTAACTCCGGAATATTCAAGTGTGTCGGTAATAAGGACTCCTGGAGTTATCAGATATCAGTTATCGGTTACGAAGTCAGGTTGGACAGCTGAGGCAGCTATCCTACGGTGCGGAGAAAATGTATTGACAAAATGCGATTGCTGAAAAAAATCTTCAAAACAATACTGAGAGTTATACTGTAGAGGAGAGGACGATGATATTGAGTGAAATCCGCACCGAAGCCAGAGGTCTTCTGCAGGGGCTTTGGACCTGAGTTTAAACAGGATAAATCAATGAATAATAATGACCTTTCATTCAAGAGAAAAGAAAGAAAATACATCATTTTAGAACACACTTTCGATGCAATAGTCGAGGAACTTCAGAAGCATATTCCTATCTATTATCATGAGAATAATCCCGGACTTGCAGACATCGAAACCACTTATCTGGATACAGACGATTTTTTGCTGTATAAGGAATTTCTGCGCAAACGGAAATTTCGTTATAAAATCCGGATGCGGCGCTATGGTTATAACGGAATCTTTAATCCTGAGTATCTGGTCGAAATGAAAGTTTCCCATGATTCAATTTCCACCAAAAAACGGTTTATCCTGCCTGCAGCATACTATGAAGCATTCTTAAAAAATGAAGATTTGCGGAAAGAAGTGAAAGAGGCAAATCAGGATTTTTACGGAGCACAAAAGACATACCGGATTATCCATCAGCTGATTAAAGTGAATGAATTTGTGCCGGTATTGCAAACCTCATACCAGAGAATTGCCTTTCAGAAAAAGTCCAAACGGGTACGCATAACTGTTGACAAGGGCATTACGCACAAAAAGCTGATGGGCAAAGCTAAAATAGAAACACTGGATGCGATTGTGCTGGAGTCAAAGATTATGGGAAAGACTCCCAAGTGGCACAAAAAAATGGTCAATCAGTTATCACTGCTACGTCAGCAACGTTTTTCCAAATATGCCACAGGGATCAATTCCATCTATTTCATTGAGCGGGGAAAATACAATTTTTCTAATGATGAGTCTGATACTCCGGAAATTCCGCAAAGGGTAAAAGATTCATTTGAAATTCTGAAAACTGCTCTCAAACTGGATAATAAAGCTTTATACGAGGTATAAAATGCAGGAATTATTTCAAGTTATCAAAGACAGTTCTGCCGGAGGAGTTGCGCAATCTCCCTTGCAGATTGTGTTTAATCTGTCCCTGGCCATGGTGCTTGGTCTGATCTACGCTTACGTCTATAAACTTACCTACATTCGTGAGAAAAACGATAAAATAATGAAGAATGAGATGACAGGTATCGGCTACTCATTGTTGTTTCTCACAA
The DNA here is from genome assembly GCA_046485025.1 of Cloacimonadaceae bacterium (SeqCode). Lineage (GTDB taxonomy): Bacteria > Cloacimonadota > Cloacimonadia > Cloacimonadales > Cloacimonadaceae > UBA5614. The sequence goes on from JAWOHU010000084.1 coordinate 5,729, forward strand.
TCGGGGGTGCTTTTATCTGGATAGTGGTGGCAGATAACCTTGTACGTGCTTTTGGTTTGGCTGGTGCTTTGAGCCTGATCCGTTTCAGAACAGTGGTTAAAGATCCATCCAATACGATAAAAGTTTTTTATGCCATAATTATCGGAATGGCTTGCGGTCTTAGCCAGTACTATGCTGCCATTATCGGAACTGTCTTTATGTGCTTTGTTTTGACTGTCATGTATTTCATTGTCGACCATAATAAGATTAAAAGGAAACTCAGGAAAGAAGCTGAATTGGCAAGTTTGGATGCAGACCTTGATGAAGAGAATTAAATTCACTCTGTTTTTACTATTGATTGCATGCTGGATGCCCGCCCGGAGCAATGAACTTAAAATCCTGATGGATTCACTTTTGGAAAAACATCCGGATTATCAACAAGCTCTCAGCCGTTTTGAGCAGGAAAAAGCCCTCTATACAATAGAAAAATCACTGGATTGGTTTGATGTGAATCTACGCTACCAGCAATATGACAACGATTTTACCAGAGATGATTTTGATCCTGTTTTGGAGCATTCCGACGTGGATGAAAAAGACAAGCGATGGCGGATTGAAATCGAGAAACAGCTCTTTCCCAAGGACTTTGACAATGTTACGGATGTAATCGGAACCAGGATAAATCTGATGCGTTACCGGATGGAGACAAGACTGACTTATTTCACTGCTTTGAATGATATTATTGATGATTTTATCAAGTGGTATGAAGCAGATATGATGTTTGCTTATCTGCAGTCCAGATTAAATATTCTTTATCAGCAGAACCAGACATTAGAGGAAATGGATATTCAGAATCTAATTGGTCCCGAGATGCTGATTGATAATCTGGAAGAGATAGATAAAATGGAAGATAATCTTTACAGTTTCAAGAAAGCAGCCTCTGTTTTTACAAATAAATACGGAAACATATTGCCTGATTTTCTGGATACTTTTCAAGACTATATAAACCAGAATTCAAGACCGGATACACTGTTATTCCAACAGAAAATCAACAGTGAATTCTCAGAACTGAAAACAGAGAAGAAAAAACTGGCTAATAAAATAAGCCGAAGTTATCTTCATTTCTTCCTTCCTGAAGTCAATTTAAAACTCTCATACAATTGGCGCCAAACCAAACAGAACTGGGATATTGAAAAAAATAACATATTCAAAACCATGATCCGAAATCAGAATGAAGAATTCCCTGAAGGTGAGATTGAGGTTTCCTTACCTTTCAATGTTTTTTCCAATACAAGTGGAAAATATTCACTATTGAAAGCTTATCAGCGGGAATTGAATTATCGCAGTAATAAGATTATGCTTGACTGGCAGAAGTATTCAATCAGCAGGATGAATGCTTACTATGCTGCAAGTCATGAATTGAAAAGAAAAACCCGTTTAAAAGAACTCTATGAACGAAATCTGAACCTGCAAAACCAAAAATTCAAGGAAGAGCCATCTCTGCTGGGTATGAATCCCGAGCTAAAACTCATGAAAGAGTCTCTCAAAGCAGACGAAGCTGCAGTAGAGATGAAAATAGCTGAAATGAAGTTCTATAAAGAAATCTTTCTAATAAATAATCTGTGATAGGTAACAAATGAAGAAGAAAAAAGTCTTGAAAATATTAGTCTTATCCCTGATATTTATCGCTATAACCATTATTGTTTCCTATATCTATGAGGCTCAATCACTGAAGCTGCCTGCTGTCATATTTTCCGATAAAGTAATTGTCAGTTCAGAGGTGGATGGTATCCTGCGAGAATATTTTGTGACCTCAATGCAGAAAGTCAAGCCAAATGACTTACTTGCAGAAATGGATAATAGCAAGCTTCCCTACAAGCTGGAAACACTACAAAATGAAAAAAACAAGTATGAAGAACTGGTCAAGTCAGCCAAATCCGGTGATTATCTTAAAACTGAATTGTATAAGCTGGATGAAGATATTTTTGAGAACGAGAAAGACTTCGAAGAAGCAAAGCTGGATATTGTTAAAATAAATAACAAACTGAAGTTGATTGAAGATCGCTATACAAGCAGCAAAAAAATATATGATGCCAATCTCAATTTACATGAACAAGGCATCTTGAATAGTTCTGAGTTTGAAAAAGCAGCAGATAATTACTGGGATGTTCATGAACAATATTACGAATTGAAAAGTGATTCACTGGTTGCTGCACAGACAATGAAATCCAGTCAGAGCATTATTCGTTTGTTGAAAGCTAGAAAAGATATACTGTCTAATAACGTTGATATCCTGGCTGCAAAACACCTCATTGATTTAAATGAAGTAGAGGCAAATATACACGACCTGCAGGTAGAAATCAAGAATTTGAAAGTCTATTCTCCTATCGCCGGTATTGTAACAGACATTAACCATCGGCCAGGAGAAAAGATTGATGAAGGTGATGTAATTGCTGAAATTGCAGACTTGAATAATGTTTGGGTAATTGCTTATGGCTCATCATCCAGTCGGCAAAAAGTTAAACCGGGACAAAAAGTCCGAATTTTCAGCGATGAAAGCAAAAATATCTGGGGACGCGTAACAACTGTTTCTCCCGTGATGGAAAAGGTAAAATCGCTAAGTACTTCTTTTGAAACAGTAAATACCTTTACTAAAATAGAAATCAAGTTTGATGATATGGCAGAAGCTCTCAAATACATAACACCGGGTGAAAGATTATTCGTCAGGATATATTATAAGACAGGCAAGTAATATATAATCAAGCGCTAATCTTGCTGTTTCATTATTCTCTTTGCCTTTAAGATAATTTCAGCCGGTAAACCAAGTATCTCTGCAATAGGAATCGCATTCAGGGGTGGTTTTATCTTATCAGAAAGCTTTACTAATCTATAATCTATAAGCTGATTGATTAGATCAAGCTGAGAGTTTAAGCTGTTATTTTTATCAACTACCAGCTTATCCAGAGAAGCAGAAGCAATGCCTTTGATGGCATATTGGGTGGCTTTTTCCATATGAGCGGGCTTATCATAATGAGTAGCAGCAAGAGCCAAGCAGGATTGGTCTGATAAATAGGTCAGGACTGCGGTCAGAATAGCTTCCCCTTCCAGAGGATTGGTGCCTTTGGCCAATTCGTCAAACAGATAAAGAGTTCTGCCTTTCTTATCCAGAGCCGCTGCCAGAGAGCAGCTCTCGAGCCTCGTCGGCGCGCCCGCCGCCTATCTGCGACAACTGCCTGCGCCGCTGGCGGGCATCAACCTGCAATACGGGCTGACGAACCACCGGGCCGAGCAGATCAAGACCATGGAGGTCGCGGACGGTCGCACGGAACTCCGCGCCGTGACCGGCCCCGACTACGGCCGCATCTTCGACCACGAACTGGTCTCTGCCGTCCAGCGCATCGCGGGCAACGGCACGGGCGACACGCGCTGGAAGGTGCCGGGCGTGCTCGACTGGTCCACCGGCATCTACAACCCGCGTGTGGACGTGACGAAGGAGACGACGACGCTTTACGCCTCCGACCGCGACGTGTTCCTGTTCCTCGTCGATGACCTCAACCCGATCGAGGCCGGGCGCCTGCCCGACGGCTCGCCCGACCTCTATTTCCGGGGGTTCTATTGCTGGAATTCCGAGGTGGGCGCCAAGACGCTGGGCATCGCCAGCTTCTACCTGCGCGCGGTCTGCCAGAACCGCAACCTCTGGGGTGTGGAGGACTTCCAGGAGATCAAGATCCGGCACTCGAAATACGCCGCCTCGCGCTTCGCGCACGAGGCCGCCCCGGCGCTGAGCCGCTTTGCCGAGTCCTCGCCCGCGCCCTTTATCGACGGCATCCGCGCGGCGCGCGAGAAGATCGTCGCGCGGTCGGACGACGACCGGCAGGACTTCCTGCGCAAGCGCGGGTTCTCGAAGGCGGAGACGGGGCGGATCG
>JAWOHU010000105.1:0-3198 GCA_046485025.1 Cloacimonadaceae bacterium (SeqCode)
GTAATTCCATCTTCATCCAAATCCCAGGGTGTATAAGGCGGGTCTGAATGCGGACTGGCACCCGAAGGAAAGAGATCGTCAATCCTGAATGTTTCGGTCAATGTGTTGAATTCTATATGCCTTAAGGCATGAGTGGAAGGATAAAAATATATATTGCCATCCTCCGTCATTGAATAAACAAATAACTGTGGAAAATGGATTTTATTTTCGCTGTCCATCACTGCGTTAAAATGTCCGCTGGAGCTGATATCCGCATACAAAGAATTGTAAAAAGGCGGCTGACAGGATGGTGCTTGGTGGGCAGAAATGGAAACTCTTCTCCAGGGGTCGGCGCAGAAATTATCAGAGATAAAGACATCCAGATTGGGCTCAATAATGTTCAGGTCAGAAACTAAATCATAAGCAGTATGGTATCCGCATAAATAACTGCTGCCATTATCATCTGTCACCAAAGTGTAAAATGAGCGTCTCCAGATATTTGAGTTATTAGCCCAGGTTTCCAGCTCCGGAATGGTAAGATAAGTCCAAAAGCGTTCACCTTCAAAAGTAGCTGCATCAGGATGAAAGTCTGTATATGCTATTTCCGGAACTTCCCTGGTATAGGTTCCGGTAGCCATTCTTTTTGCCATTACATAAATTCTCCGCATGCCTGCAATGGGTGAGGGACCAAATCTCACAATTGGCCATTCATAATCAGATCCATTGACATGCGGACTGAATATTGGCTGCGGCAAACCTATCGTATTAACCTGTCCGCCACTGATAGAAACCAATGCCCCATATACCGAATAGTAAGCATCAGTACCGATTTTATTGTGCCATGCCAAAAACCCCATCCCGCTTACTTCATCTATATCCAGGGATGGATAACCGTTGTAGGAACCGTCTACCAGAATACTGTCCACTGATTGCAAGACTCCCAAGCTATTCACATAGGCAAGATTGGTGTATCTGATAACATTTGAATATAAATGATTTGTAGCATGAAATGCCATCAGAACTCCGCCGCCTTGTGCATCAGGGATTACCTGAACCGGTGTTGCATTATAACCGCCAATCATGTAATCATAAGATGAAAATTTGATATTGGTGGGATTGACAGAAACATTAAAGAGAGGTGGGTCTCTGTGGATTTGTGCTTCCGCCCCGCTGATAATCAACAATGTAATTGCCAGAATCAAACATGCCCTATTCATAATAAACTCCCGTAATTTTTATTGCGCAAACTCAGCAAAGAATTAGAAAGTCACTTTAGGCAGTTTACTTGTTTGCTTTTTTACGTCAAGGGAAATTATCTTTATTGTATTATCAGACTGGGTCTGACCACTCCTGCTCTGATTTGGGTATGGGGGATCAGGACTCCGTGTCTGCCGTTTGCATCTTTCAGTGCGGCAGCCAGTTCCGGTCTGAATCTGAGCTTGCCGAAACCTTCTGTCAGGATAATGCTGAAGGGGATTGCTTCTCCGCCCGTGATACCGACTCCGAGTTCATAACCCAATAGGTGCACGATATCCTCTTCCTGCAGAGACGGCACGATGATGCCTGCCAGCTTGTTGCGTGCTATAATGTCAAGCTGCTCGCGGTTTAAGGCAAAGGGATAGACTGCAATGATGCCATTCTTCAGTTCTGTCTCTGTAAAGCTGTCACACCAAATTACAGGACCGTCTTCTACTTTCCCAAAACCAATGCTGCCAGAGATTGTAGTGCCCTCGTATTCCAATTCGATAAAGCGGTTTTTGGCTATGTGCAAGACCCGTGCCTGCAGGCAGGACTGCAGTTTCAGGTCTTTGCGGATGTATTGGATGGTGACGGTTCCCTTTTTGGTATCGATCTCAGTCAGAGTGCCTGTCACCGGTGAATGCAGTATCTGGTCATGCTTTTTCCAGCTTTTGACAGCCAGCAACTCATCAGTAGTGACAAAATCACCCTTGTGCTTGCGCAGAGCGCCTTTGATAAAGGCGGGACTGACTCCCAGTTTGGCTGAAACATTGATCACGTAGGGCTCGAAGGAATAGTCCTGGATCTCTCTCAGCATCAGGGTGCAGTTCTGCCAATCTATCTTTTCCACTTTACCCCGCACCGGCGAATAAAAATTGAAGCTGCTGGTGCTGATGATGCTTTCCAGGAAGGACTGATCCTCTTTGTAGATGAGCTGTCCGCTTTTCACTTTGTCTTCATTTTTAACTAAGAGATATTTGCGGAATTTTTCTACTTCCATCTGATTTTCCCTGCCCCGGAACACCTGCAGAATGAAGATACGGGGCGGGTCATAAAGATTTTCTGCTAACAGCGTATCGGGATTGACCTTGTCTCCTTCACTTACATAGATTTTACCGGCATAGGGCAAGGCAAAAGTTCGTCTCTGAATTCCTTTGAAAAATGCTGCCGGAGCCTTTTCCTGACTGATTTTTATAGCATCGCTGTCTGCCACATCAAGGGTGGTATAAAGCTGTAGCGCGCTATTCAACTGCTCAAATGAGAACTGACCCGAAATGCGCGTGTCTATCAAAACCGGCAGTTCCGTTGTCTCAGAAAGCTCCTTCTGTTCATAGGCAAGCTGCACTCCGCCATGTGCTTTGACATTTACTTTCAGCAGTTCGGCATTGTCTATCCAGATGAGTTTATTGCCCTCTACTTCGATGATTTTAGTCCCTGTGTCTGCAACCAGCTCGACCCTGATGGCGGCTTTGCCTGCTTTAAGTTTGTGCGGCAAAGGCCTGATGCAGAAACACAGCGCTTCCAGGCATTCTTTTTTAAGCAGTTCCAAAGCTGCCGGTTTATCCACCTGACTGAGTTTGCCCAGGTGCGGAGTGATGAAATGCTTATCCCGCCAGAGTTCCGTCAGTCCCCTGGGCTGCAAACCGTCTATCAGCATAATGGCAGCCTGTTTGGCTGTAGGCGCATGCGAAATCACTCCGCCGGCACCAATCAGCATCTGAAAATCCTGCAGTCTGAACTCTGATTTGGCATTTAGCTTTTCCTGGAAAAACTGCTCGTGGAAAGGATCCAGCTCATCGTTCTTGATTCTGAGGAAGTGTCCTATTTGCGAGATGGAGAAATTCATGTTCAAATGCTGCTGCAGGGAAAGCTGCAGCCCGATGCGCGCCAGCGCCTGCTCGATATGCAAAGTCGCATCGGCCACGCTTCCTGAGTAGCGCTCAGGAACCGAAAACTCTATTTTAAGGGGGCTTATCTTCA
>JAWOHU010000224.1:0-2724 GCA_046485025.1 Cloacimonadaceae bacterium (SeqCode)
AACAGTATATACAATGAGATTTTGCGCTGCGTTTGATCTCCAAAAGCAAAGAATCCTGCCTGCTCGGGAATGATTTGTTTATCAGGATTGGAGTTCAAAGCCAAAGTGGTCTATCAATGGTAAAAAGTTTCAGAGCTTTGGACTTCAATCTTCAGAATAAACAGAAAGGGGTCTAATAATATTATTCTGCAGGAAGATAGAGGGTCATCAACAATAAAATCATTGCCAGCTTTGGCACTTAAAAAAAGATGGTTACCCGGAATCGAAAAAAAGACGTAGATGCTTTACGGAACGGAAAGGAGGTCGCAATGATAAGCGCTTATCTGAACAGCGGAACTAAATTCACTCCTACAGCCAATCTGGATGAAGCTTTCTGGATTCATCTGGATGAGCCGGATACAGCAGAAATCGAGCAGGTCATCACCAAATATGATCTTCCCGAAGATTTCATTACAGACCTGCAGGACGCCGATGAAAATTCGCGTCTGGAATATGAAAACGGCGCTATCCTCATAATCATGCGCGTGCCTGTTTTTTATAAGCACAAGACTTCCAAGCTCCCCTTTGCCACAGTGCCTCTGGGACTCATCATCGTGCCGGAAAAAGTCATCACCGTTTCCTACTTCGACCAGGAAATCCTCACCACTTTCCTGGAAGGCAAACACCGCCCTTTCAACATCACTCCGCAAAGCTTTATCCTGAACATAAATCTGCGGACTTCCATCTACTACCTGCGTTTCCTCAAAGAAATCAACCGCAGGACCAACAACATCGAGCAGGAACTGCACGTTTCCATGAAAAACAAGGAACTCATCCGCCTGCTCAGACTGGAAAAATCGCTGGTCTATTTCACTACTTCGCTCAAATCCAATGAGCTGATTCTGGAACGCATACAGCGCTCCCGCTGGCTGCAGAACGACCCGGAAGGCGAAGATATGATTGAAGATGTCATCATCGAAAACAAGCAGGCAATCGATATGGCAAACATCTACAGCGATATCCAGAGCGGGATGATGGATGCTTTTGCCTCAGTGATTTCCAATAATCTCAACATCGTGATGAAATTTTTAACGACCATCACTATTATAATTGCGCTTCCCACCATGATTTTCAGTCTGTATGGAATGAACGTCCGCCTGCCTTTTCAGCATTCGCCCTTTGCCTTTATCATCGTGATGGGGATATCGCTTTTATTCGCTTTGCTAATTATCTTTATTTTCATCCGTAAAAAATACTTCTAAGAGAAAGAGACTATGTATAAACTAAATGTAATCAGCAGTTTTTCCTCAGCCCACAAGCTCAACGGCTATGAGGGAATGTGTAAAAACCTGCACGGACACAACTGGAAAGTGCGCATCTGCGTGATGTGCGACACGCTTGATGAAATCGGCATGGCAATGGATTTCGGCATTATCAAAACCAAACTTAATGAGATTATGTCAGAGCTCGACCATCAGTACCTGAATGACTTGCCTGCTTTTCAGGAAATGAATCCGACCTCGGAAAACCTGGCTCGCTATATCTTTGAACAGATGGGGAAAAAGCTGTCGCAACGCCCCTGTGAAGTGATGGAAAGCGAAGTCTGGGAATCCGAAAAAACTTCCGTGGTGTATGGCTTATGATACGCATCGTGGAATCCTTCTATGTCAAAAGCGCTGTCGAGCCTGGTGACTATCCTGCTTCAGCCTATGCGGAATTCGCTTTCGCAGGACGCAGCAACGTCGGAAAAAGCTCTCTGATAAACCTTCTGACCAATAAACACCTGCTCGCCAAAATCAGCCGCACGCCCGGCAAAACCAGAGTTCTCAATTTCTTCCTCATCCGTTGGAAAGATGACAAAGCCAATCAGCAGGGCTTTCTGCAGTTTACTGATTTTCCCGGCTACGGCTTTGCGGAAGTGGGTCAGGCGGAACAGGAAAAATGGCGCGTCATGATAGAAAAATACCTGAGCATGCGTCAGCAGCTCAAAGGCATTATGGTCCTGGTCGATATCCGCCATCCGGCAGACCCCAAGGACAAAGCCATGCTCGAAATGCTCAGTCTGCGTAATATTGACTACTGCGTGATCGCCACCAAGGCAGATAAAATTCCCAAGACCAAAGTTAAATCAACCGCCCAGTTGCTTGCCAGACAGCTCAATCTGGGCGACAGAGATATGCTGGTCACTTCCTCCGAAAAAAACATCGGCTTGGAAGAAGTCCTCGCCTGGATTGAATCAAGGCTGACCTGACACTGTTTTTTTCAAATATGAATCCTTCCGAATTTGATATCCTGGTGGTGGGAGCAGGGCATGCCGGTGTGGAAGCAGGTCTGGCCTGCGCCAGAATGGGAGCCAAAACAGCCATCTTTGTCATCAAGCTGGAATCCATTGGCAGAATGAGCTGTAATCCCTCTGTGGGCGGTCCCGCCAAAGGCCATCTGGCACGGGAAATTGACGCCTTGGGCGGCGAAATCGGCTATGTGGCAGACCTGACAGGCATCCACTTCCGTATGCTCAATAAAAAGAAAGGTCCTGCAGTCTGGGCTCCCCGGGCTCAGAATGACCGTCAGTTCTATTCTCTGGTCATGCGTGAGCACCTGGAAAAACAGAGCGGACTGCACGTCATAGAAGCTGCCATCACCGGCCTCATCATTGAAAACGGCGTTGTTAAAGGCGTGACTACGGCACTTGGAAAGACATACTACGGACAGAAAGTCATCCTTGCCAACGGCACTTTTCTGAAT
>JAWOHU010000237.1:0-4339 GCA_046485025.1 Cloacimonadaceae bacterium (SeqCode)
TGGACTTCTTCCGGCACTGGCTCAGCAAAGTTCTACTATGTTACTGCAAGCAACGATTAGAAATACTTAAGTGAAACGGCGATCAGCCGATGCAAAAAAAAGTATCGGCTGATCTTTCTTAAACAACCGTCAATATAGGATTAGGAATATAAAGCGTGTTGAATCACACCCTTGAAACCAAGTATCAACTCACTGCTGATGGTGATTTTATCATCACAGATTATAACTCTGCCAAGTTGTTTTCCAGTTTCTTTCCGGGCATAGCAGGTAAACATGGAATTCCCATGTGGACGTTCTATGTTAATCGCGGACAATGTATCTGCAGTATGGGAATTGAAGGCAAACATCACCCCATAATGGAATTCCTTCCAGCCAATTGGGCTTATAATCTGGTTCCCACCCAGGGATTCAGAACCTTCATCAAGTTGCCTGAACACCCTTCTGTCCCTTACTATGAGCCGTTTCAGAACTACAACCCCGACGCAGGTATCCAACGGACTCAAAGAATGATCATTGCCCCGGCCAAACTGACCCTGGAAGAAGTGAACCATACTTTGGGATTGACATTCAGCGTTGAATACTTTAATGTCCCTCAGGAACCTTACGCCGGGTTGGTGCGCCAGCTAACCATTCGGAATCTGAATCAGGAGCCTGTTAAAATGCAGGTTCTGGACGGGCTGCCTTTGATAATTCCCTATGGTCTTGATGATTGGGGCCTGAAACACATGCGTCGCCTGTTCGAGGCTTTTGTGGAAGTAACCAATCTGGAAAGTAAAGTGCCCTTCTACAAGCTAAAGGTAGAACCTGCTGACCGTCCGGATGTGGTTAAAATTAAAAAAGGAAATTTCTACCTGGGCTTTGGACCTGATTCCAAAATTGTAACTCCTATCTATGACCCGGTCAAGATATTTGGCAACCGGGGTGATTACATCTATCCGGAAAGATTTCTGACAACCTCATTCGAAGAGCTGAATTCAGGACAGATATTTGAGAATCGTCTGCCTTGCGCGATGGGATCATTCGAGATTACGATAGCCGCTAATGACACTTACACTTATAGCGAAGTAATTGGACATGCCGGTTCAGAAAAGGAATTGAATGAACTGGTTCCTGATATTATCCAAAGAGGATATATTGAGAAAATGGCTATCAAAAATCAAGAGATCGTGTCGGAATTGACCCAGAAAAGCTTTGTATGTAGTTCAGAGCCGGTTCTGGATCATTACGCAAGGCAGAACTTTCTCGATAATGTATTAAGGGGCGGATTCCCTCATACAATAAAAGGAAAAGATACATCCACTACCTTGCATCTCTATTCCCGCAAACATGGTGATCTGGAGCGGGATTATAATGATTTCAGACTTACGCCCACTCCTTATTCTCAGGGCAACGGCAACTTCAGGGACGTGAATCAGAATCGCCGCTCCGACCTTTTTTTCAATCCCGATGTGGATGATGCCAACGTCATCCAGTTTTACAACCTGATCCAGTTGGATGGTTTCAACCCTCTGGTTATCAAGGAAATACGTTTTGCTATCGAAGATAAGTTAAAAAGGGAAGTTATCCTGTCGGGATACCTGGATCCGGTTTATGTCAAATCAATCAGCGAGTATCTTTGTAAACCTTTCACTCCCGGCGAACTGCTGATTTTCCTTAAAGAGAACGGAATCAGAATCAATGGAGATACCGAAACTTTTATTGGTGACCTGATCGGAAGCGCAGAGAAGAAATATGACACTGACTATGGAGAAGGTTACTGGGTAGATCATTGGACCTACAATCTGGACTTGCTGGAAAATTATCTGGCTGTTTATCCTGAACAAGAAGTGTATTTACTGCTCAAAAAGAAAGTATTTTCATTTTATGATAGTTCTCACAGGGTTCAACCCCGCAATGAAAAATATGTCATCTGGGATGGCAAACCCATGCAACTCAACTCTGTGGTATTGGATAAAGAGAAAGAATTGCTGATCAATCAAAGGAAGCATGACCAGAATAAAGTTCGTGCCGAGTTTGGGAAAGGAGATGTCTATACCACCACGCTTTTTAATAAAATGCTGTCACTTGTTACAAATAAACTTGCCTCCCTGGATGCAGAGGGCGTTGGTGTTGAGATGGAGGCAGACAAACCTGGCTGGTATGATGCTCTCAATGGTTTGCCCGGATTAATTGGATCCAGCCTTTGCGAAACATTGGAAACAAAACGCCATATACTCTTTCTCTTGAAAGCAGCAAGAAAATTCGAAGAAAATAACCAGGAATCATCCATATTTACGGAACTGCTGGAATTCATGAACGGACTGCATGACCTTCTCAAGTCTCCTTTATCAGCATTTGAATTTTGGGATAGAGCTTCAACTATTAAGGAAAAATATCGAGCTCAGACCCGGCTTGGAATCAGCGGCAGAGAGGACATAATCGCTTTAAGCGATGTAACTGATTTTCTGCAAGCAGGATTGAAAAAACTTGATGCAGGTATTGCCAAAGCCTGGAATAAACAAGATAATGTAATTTCCACCTACTTCATTAATGAAGCAGTGGAGTATGAAGAAATCAGGATTACAGGCACCGATGGCAGAGAAGAAGTTAAATGTAATGAAAAAGGACTACCACTCTTCCAGGCGAGTAAGTTCAGACACACCCCTCTTCCCCTTTTCCTGGAAGGGCCGGTGCACTATCTCAGATGCTGTGAAAACAGAGAAGAAGCCGGGGCACTTGCAAATAACGTGCGAAACAGCGGTCTCTTTGACCGGAAGCTGAAGATGTATAAAGTCAATGAGTCGCTTCAGGATCAGCCCATGGAAATCGGCAGGGCAAGAACTTTCTCACCCGGCTGGTTTGAGAATGAATCAATCTGGCTGCATATGGAATACAAGTATATGCTGGAGTTGTTACGCAATGGGCTTTACACAGAGTTTTACCGGGATTTCAAAAACGTTTTCGTTCCCTTTTTCCAGCCCGAAGTTTATGGCAGAAGCACATTGGAAAATTCGTCCTTCATTGTCAGCAGCGCCAATCCTGATCCTTCCCTGCACGGCAATGGATTTGTCGCCCGCCTGAGCGGCGCCACTGCCGAATTTATCAACATTCTGAATTTTATGGCCGTGGGGCAAAGTCCTTTCAGTCTGGATCCGGAAGGCAAACTGCAGTTTCAGTTCAAACCCGTTTTGCCGGCTTGGCTGTTTACCAAGGAAACCCGCAACAGCAGTCTGCTGCTTAATGATATCAGGCAGGATGTGGAATTTGCTGAAAACACATTCAGCTTTATGTTTCTGGGAGAGATCCTTGTTACATACCGCAACGTAAACCGCCGTGATACATTTGGTCCCCACGGAGTTTCTCCCACCGGATGGAAAATCATTGATTTGGAAGGAAATATTCAAAACGTTCAGGATTCTTTTCTCAGTGGAGATATAGCTGAAAGAATCCGCAGCAGGAATATCAGACGCATTGAAGTAGAGCTCTCATAAAATAAGATTAAACAGGATAAAGTCATGAAAGAAATCGAAGAAAAAGTATCCGCATTGTTAGCAAAAATGACCTTGGATCAAAAGATCGGTCAGTTACTGCAGCCTGAACGCCAGTTCATCACTCCGGAAGAAGTGAAAGAGTATCATATCGGTTCAGTGCTAAGCGGAGGAGGTTCAGTTCCGGGAGAAAACCGTCCCGAGGATTGGATTAAAATGAATGATGACTACTGGGCTGCTTCTATGGAAGAAGATAATGAACATCTGGCGATTCCTCTCATCTATGGAGTCGATGCCATCCATGGCAACACCAATGTGTTGGGCGCTGTGGTCTTTCCCCACAACATAGGTTTGGGGGCGGCTCACGATCCGGATCTGCTGGAACGGATTGCCGCCGTCACCGCCCAAGAAATTACCGCAACCGGCGTGGACTGGACCTTTGCTCCCACTTTGGCTGTAGCCAGAAATGACCACTGGGGCAGAACTTACGAAAGTTATTCTGAAGATCCGCGCATTGTTGCAGAATATGCACCCAGATTTATCAAAGGTCTGCAGGGTAAATATGAAGAAGACAAAGTAATCGCTTGTGCCAAGCACTGGGTCGGTGATGGCGCTACCCTGCATGGAATCGACCAGGGCGATATGTGTATCAGCGAAGCAGAGCTCAGAAAAATCCATGTGCCGCCATATAAAGCAGCAATTGATGCCGGAGTTCTCACAGTAATGGTTTCCCTTAGCAGCTGGTATTCAGAGAAGTGCCATGGGCACAAATTCTTGCTCACTGATCTGCTGAAACGTGAATTGGGTTTTGAAGGATTCGTGATCTCTGATTGGGACGGAATTGACTATTTGGATGAAGATTACGGCGAATG
>JAWOHU010000250.1:0-5472 GCA_046485025.1 Cloacimonadaceae bacterium (SeqCode)
GTGAATGGGACACCCATTGCTCTTAGTACATGGGAAGGCTCAAGAGAACCGGAGGTACATGATCGCCGTTTGCATGGCGCTGGAAAGCAAGACGCAGAAAAAAGACCAGCAGTTTTATCAGGGGAAAATGATGGGTTTTCGTTATTTCTACAGTTATGAGCTTCCGAAAAACATACTCAAACACATTGAACGTAAAGAAATTCATGTTTTTATCAGGCTGGTAGCGGTTTTTCAAACAGGCGTCGCCATAGAGTTTTTTGAGCAATTTATAGGAGTACGGTCCCTGAACATCGATTTTGACAAACTTGTCGGAAACGTCAAAGGCATTGACCTTTTCCCCATCTTTTTTGTGAAACATTATCCTGTCGATGTCAGCGATGTAATTGTGGTTCTGACCGGGTTCAGAAGAATCTGTGATATCGTGTCCGGCATTTATCACAGCGACAAATTCCTCGTCTGCCACTTTCATAATGATCATATCGTCCTGGACTCCGCCTTGGTCATTGAGCAGAAGAGTGTATTTGCACTGCCCGATTTTCATATCTAAAACATTGGCACCGACAGTTCTGTGCAGGAGTGCGACTGCATCTTTGCCAGTAAAGACAATTTGAGCCATATGGTCTATATTATAGATTGCGACAGTATTCACGGCTTTGGCTTCATCCAGAACTGAGGTCAGATAATTCACAGCCATGTTGTATTGTCCAAAATTGCTGCGCTTGATGGATTGGACAGGCAGGTTGAGTTTTTCAGCCAGGAGAGGAAGATACCAGCTCTCTTCAAGGTCCGTGATAAAAGTTTTGCGAGGTTCAGCAGGCAAATCAAAACCATATTTTTGCATGTAATTCTCCTATCAAGCTGATATTCTTCTGCTCGTAATTAGTGAAGTCGGGGAACAGACTGATCAGGATTTCTTGTTCCTGACCTCTTCCCGTTTTTTTAAAATATCATTCCGGATGGTTTTCAGTTCCTTGAAAACTTCGAACCATTCGTTGAAATGATAGTTGTGACTAACCTTGACATTCTTTCCGTTTCTCAGTCTGATTGTAAAAGACAGGGTGCTCTCTGTGATAGTTTTTTCATCATAGCCTGTGTCTTTTATCTCAGAGACATCATCAATCTTTTCTATGTCAAAGCTGGTCCCGTCAGCCAATGTATATTTCATATTATTCCCTCGTGTCAAAACCTAAGTTTAATAATTTTAGGATGTTGTTTCTTGGCAAGAACTTTCTTGAAGAATATTAAGCAGAGGCAAAGAAATCTCCCTGCCTCATACAATTACTATTTCTTACTTAAAATACAATTCTTAGCTCTTTATCCTAATAATAATTTAATCCAATCTGCCGGAAAATCCAAATCTCTCGTCTGTCGCCACCACATAGTAGAAGCGAAATAGATTAACAGATGTATCAGTATATTGCGTTGTATCAGTATTTGTAATCAGAGAATATCCGCTGTACGGATCTGCAGAACCATAAACCATGTAGCTGTTGGCTCCGGAAACAGGCTGCCAGCTTATCCTGACGCCAGTTGTCACTTTTTCTATTGTGACTTCCGGAGCTGAGATGTTGACTGGCATGAAAGCCAACTTTACATTGGGTCTGGAAGTACTTGAAAATGTTCCGGTAAAGACATTGGTCTGATCTTCATAGTCACTCCTGGCAGCTCTTAAACCGTAATTGACATAAGTATATTGCACTGAACCTGAAGCATTATAGTTTCCATCCACTAATCCAAAAGCTGTATCAACAACAATATTATCCGTTCCGTTCCATAAGAAAGGAGTATTGAATGAAAGCATTTCATAGCCGCCAGCTGTCGGCATGTATGACGGATTGGAATAAACCGTGATGAGTCCATCAGCAGTATGCCAGTTGGCTGCATTTGTTTCTGTAGTATGCTTCATTCTGATTATGTAATTCGGCAATGTGTAGATTGGAGAGCTGACAACATAAAAACCCAGTTGGTTTATGTAAATCGGACCAAATACACCTGCTGCATTCAGTTCTGCAGCAGTATAAACTGCCTGAGTATGAATGCTTCTGTAATAAACATTGATGGGACTGGTTGCAGATGTGCTGGTGGCAGAAGTCCCTGTACCCAGTATGGCAAAAGAAATTACATTTGGTGTAGCTTCAGCAGTATTTGAGGGACCTGATTCACCAGCAGGATTCACGTAAACAGTTGTAACATAATAGGAATAGTTATTCCCATTGGTTAGACCTGTATCCTGATAGGTAGTACCGGGTGTAGTATTGATTGGTGTTCCATTACGGTAAATCCGGTAACTGCTGATTGTCCTTTCCCCTGTTTCTCTTGTGCCATAAACTGCTCTTCCGCCGGCAGCCGTCCATGTCAAATTGACAAGACCGTTTCCGGCAACTGCTGTCAGATTGGACGGAGCAATGGCATTTGGAGTTGCTTCAACTGCTGTCGTCGCTGCAGATTCTCCTTCAGTGTAAACAGCTTTCAGATAATAGCTATAGGTAGTGCCATTGGTCACTGCCAGATCTGTATAGGTTAGAGCTGCCAAAGTAGTTAGTAATGAACCGTTTTTGAATATCTTATATCCTGTGGGAGTTCCGGTTATCGGAACAGTCCAATCCAATTTCACAGACTGATGACTGGCTGATGCGGTCAGATTTTGAGGAGGATACAAAACTCCCACCTGGGGAAAGACTTTGAATCTGATGTTTGGCATATTTGTAGATGCAGTCAATGTAGTCGGCATTGCACTATCGCTTCTGTTTTGTCTGGCTCTGGCTGATGCCAATGTTGTATAAGTCCAAAATGGATAACTCGAGATGTATTGTTGGTATCCTTTAATAATCAGAATCTGCAGATTGGAAATTCCATTGTAGTCAAACATTGTATCGAGGTTGACTTCCATCCATCCGCTTGTAGCATTATTAGGGTATGTACCATTATAAACTATAGTGTAACCAACTGTGCTGTATGCTCCGGATGCCAGAGCCGTGTCTGTCGTGTGTTTCATATAAATCGTGACAGCTTCAATACTATTCAAATCTGCTCCGCTGGATTTGTAGAAAGCTAAAGATTTTATGGTACTGGCAGTTTCCATTTCTGAAGCCAGATAGATAGATTCATGCACGGAGTAGTTATAATATCTGTCCAAAGGATATGATTGTGAAGAAGTTCCATCTCCAATTAAGACTTCATGCGGAGCACCTATTTCAACCGGTTGGTTTTTATAAGCTGTATAAGAACCGGCTGTAGCATTGAAAATAAGAGATGCCAGAGTTCCAATTGACATTGATGAAGCAGCAGTCACACTAAAACTCAGGTTTGTGCTTCCCTCTGCCGGAATGGATGCAAAGCTTACAGTAGCTGGCGCGTTGACAGTAATGCCAGTGGTGGGGCTTGTCAGATTTGCACTGCCACTTGCTGAAATAACACCACCTGTATTATACAAGGGCATAATAATCGTAGCAGTTTCACCCGGGTCAAGACTGCCATTGCTGTTCCCTGTTATATCCTGAATGATGACAGTTCCGAAACCGAGAACAGGAGTATAACTTGTAATGGAAAAAGTTCTATAAAATGTATAACCGGTGGCAGTGATGACAGCTTCTATAAAAGCTGAATAACCATTGGGAGTGTTGGGCAGAACATTTACTATTAATCCGGAAGTGTTAACAGCAGTACCAAGGGCAGGTATGTTACCAAAAGATGCAGAATTGCCTGATATTGAAATCCACGGATCTGATTCAGTTATTGTAACATTAACATTTGATGCCTGCGTAGCACCTGCATTGCTGATTGTCAGTCTGACATCGAGTGTTTCTCCAGGTTCAGCTATGCCATTGCCATTGGGATCAATCAGTGTTGTCTGAGTGATGGATAAAAACGGCGCATTGGGAGGTATCTCTGCAGTTGTGATATACAAGGCAGATTGATTGGTAAGAGGTAATGCAGTGGCTGGATAAACATTATTGAATGTATATTCCAGTCCATCCAGACCTGTGTGATCTTTGATTCCTATTGTACTGTAGCAACCATGACTGGTGGTTGAGGTTGAACTGTCAACATTATTGAATACCTTATATTGAATTTTAATCGGACCATCCAATGTTGAGGTTGGATAATTCTGCGGATTAAACAGTATTACCTGGAAAGTCTCTTCTGAGGTTCCATTACTGCCGTTCTTCAGATTATACCATTCAATTATGAATCTGTGGTTGGCGGTATCATTATAGACATAAACTCCGCCGCCGCCATCTGTGGTTAAATCATCCCAGAAAGGAGCAATCATGGCATTGGGACCGATGGCGCCCGGCAATCTCCAGTTTCTGAAATCGTGATTATTGGTAGCTCCAAAAGCCAGAAATCCGTTGGATACTACCGTAATCTGATTGTAATCAACACCATAGAACCTGAATGTAAAAGGTAATGTAACAAGTTCTGAGGAATCGGTGCCAACTTGGTCGCCTTCATCATATTGATTTCTTGAATCACTAATAGCAAGCAAAGTTCCTGACCCACCTTCTGCAGGAGCTATACCTATCCAATTGTAAGTGGGGCATTGAGGATAACCCACATCACCCATATCATAGATGAAATACCCATAAGCATCCTGACCCAGAGGATCTGTAACTGATGGACTGGGATTGCCAATCTTCAGTGTGAACAATTCGGTATCATTATATCCGGAGGAATTGTACAGATACAATTCCAGAGGAATATCCATGCCCACAATAGCTGTACTGGAGGCAACAAGATTAAACGGATTGGCAGAATTTGAAAAACTGCTGCCTGAAGAGATATTGCCAAAATACTTGATCGAATCTGTTACAGTCACATAATCACTCAATGAACGCAGTCTGCCATAAACTGCTGTTGCCTGTTCAGTTCCATTGTTGAAAACGCTTACATAGACAGGAGCAGTTTCGCCAATTTCCAGGTAGCTGTTGTTTCCTGTAACAGTATGGGATACATAATCCAGATCAGGACTTCTGACTATATGCCTGATGGTTGTTGTCCAGGCGCCGGCAGAACTGTTTCCACTGGTTCTAAACACTACAGGATGATTATCAGGACAATCATGGCTGACACTGAATCTAACGGCATTGGAACTGATTGCGCTTCCTCCTGCAGAAACAGAAGTGAAGGTCAATGAAGTGGTTGTAAGATTAATATAGGGGTCAGAGCAGGAAACGGTTGCGTCGATATTGTCAATTTGAACAGTCGATGTATTGCCTATCTGAATTTTAAAATCAATCGTTTCGCCTGCATTGATGATGCCATTGCTATTGCCTACTGTCCCACTACTGTTATCATCATCGATTAAGGAGTTTTGATAAACCAGCCCTGAACCGGAAATACGAAAGTCAGTGATAGCAGGTTTGTAATCGTGTTTGCTGACAGTGATAGAAATGATGTCAGTAAGATTAGTAGGGATATCAATAGGTGCGGGCGTATGAGTATGCGCGGTCCGTCGGGTTTCCGCAGATC
>JAWOHU010000259.1:0-6734 GCA_046485025.1 Cloacimonadaceae bacterium (SeqCode)
GCGATTTGTCCACAGCAATGACTTCGCCTGTGTTCTGCAGCTTTTCAGTGATATAGGTGCATTTTCCGCCCGGAACAGAGAATAAATCGGGGATGGATTCATTAAGTTGAGGGTCGAGTAGTTCCACTATCATAGCTGCCGAAGCGTCCTGAATGGTGAAATAACCTTCTGAGAAAGCCACATCCTCCAGAGCTGCCAGCGCATCCTGACAAACCAGCATATTTTTACTGGCGGAACTCATTGAGCAGGTGACATTTCGCTTGGTAAAGTAGTGTAAAAGCTTGTCGGAATTTGTAGCTGCAGTATTTACTCTAAGGTGCAGTTTACTCGGCTCGTTGAAAAACATAGCAACCAGTTCGGTCCTGTCTCCGCCCCAGAGTTTTATCCAATCTTCAATCAATTCTATAGGGTAGGAATATTCATAGGCAATGCGCTGAATATTGTCTTCCGGATACTTTATCTCCGGTTTGCGCTGGTAGGAACGCAGAACGGAATTGACAAATCCCGCCACAGCTTCTCCGAATACGGACTTGGCCAGCTCCACCGTTTCATTGACGGCAGCGTGGTCGGGAACCGATTTCATATACAATAGCTGATACAAACCCAGATAGAGCAGAACCTTGATTTTAAGGTCGGTCTTCTCATACTTGGCTTGGTCAGTGTGAAGTCTGATGATATAATCCAGGTGCAGCTTATATTTGACGGTTCCTTTCACCAGTTGATAGAGAAAGTCGATATGCTCGATACCCTGATGTCGGAGGGTATTGGCTTTCTTTTGCAGCAGGTTATCCGAAAAATCGTTGTTTTTAAGCACCTTGACAATGATGTCATAGGCTTCGTGTCTGATATTTTTTGCCATCAGCGTTGATATAAAAGTCTGATAACTTTCTTGATTTGCTGCTCCACCGGGAGCTGTTTATCTTCATCGGAAAGCTTGTGCAGAGTCTTGAGCACGTCCTTGCCGTTGTAACCCAGAGCAATAAGCGCTTTTTCCACTTCCGCAAAGGAATGCTCACCTTTAGTCCGTTCAGTCGTATCCAGTGATTCGGTCAGTTCCGCAATTTTATCCCTGAGTTCGATAATAATCCTCTGCGCCGTCTTTTTTCCGATGCCGGGAACTTGTGCCAACAGTCCGTCTTCTTCTGTCAGAATGGCTTTGATGACCATATTGATGCTCATCGAGGAAATGATGGAAAGAGCGATTTTTGGACCTATACCGGAAATGGAGATAAGCCTGAGAAACAGCGTTTTCTCCGCGAGTGAGGAAAAGCCGTAGAGTCTGATTTCATCCTGATTCAGACTTAAGTAAAGATGGGTGAATAGAGTGCAGTTCTTTCCGACTGACGGCAGTTTCTCATAAGTGCTGAGCGGAATGCGGAGTTCGACTCCGACCCCGTTCACGTCGACGATAACGCCGGTGGGAGCTTTTTCTTTCAAAGTGCCGGATATATAAAAGACCATATTACATCCTGTTGCGATTATGATGACAGAGCGCGATGGCAAGCGCATCCGCTGCGTCGGAAGTAAGTTTGGATTGCGTAATGGGCAGAAGCTGCGTGACCATATATCTGACCTGTTGTTTGGAAGCGTTGCCGTTGCCTACGACCGCTTTTTTTACTTCACGGGGTGAGTATTCCATAATGGGGATTTTCTGCTGTGCCAGAGCCAGCATAATAACTCCTCTGGCGTGACCCAGTGACAAGATGCCCTGGATGTTTTTCCCGAAGAACATCGTCTCCACGGCTGCGTATTGCGGTTTGTATTCGTTCAGAACTTTCAGAATTTCCTCATAGAGAATGCACAGCCTGTCATTCAATGGTTTCCTCTCATCGATATGAATTACGTCACATCCGGCTGCCACAATCTTTCTCTTCTCGATTTCCAAAAGACCGTAGCCACAATGTCTGCTTCCCGGGTCAATGCCGATGATGCGAACTGCGCTGCTGATTCTGTCTTCTCTCGTTCTGCTTATTCCTGATTCAGTCTGGCCATGACTTCATCGGAAAATTCAAAGTTGGCATAGACCTTCTGCACATCGTCCAAATCTTCTATCTGGTCAATCAGTTTCATCAGTTTATCGGCAACTTCATCCGCGTTGACTGTGGTTTTGGGAATCTTGGTCAGTTCAGCGTTTTCGATACTGTAGCCGGCTTTTTCCAGATTACCGAGGACAGCGTGAAAATCGCTGGGCGAAGTATAGACCTCGTAAACCTCATCGGATTTCTGAATGTCTTCCGCTCCGGCTTCCAGAGCAGCCATCATCAGGTCATCTTCTTCGATGCCTTCGGCGGGAACAGTGAAATAGCCTTTCTGTTCAAAATTCCAGGACACAGCTCCGGCTTCTGCCATAGTTCCGCCATATTTGGAAAAAGTGTGCCTGATATCTGCCACCGACCTGTTTTTGTTATCGGTCAGGACATCGACTACGATGCCGACTCCGTTTTGTCCGTAACCTTCATAGGTGACTTCCTCATAGGCGGCGCCTTCTATTTCACCGGTGCCGCGTTTGATGGCGCGTTCGATGTTTTCGCGGGGCATATTAGCCTGTTTGGCGGAATTGATGGCGGTTCTGAGCCTGGCGTTGGTGTCCGGGTCTCCCCCGTTTTTGGCTGCCAGAATGATTTCTTTGACCAGGCGGGTATAGATTTTTCCGCGTTTGGCATCGGTAGCGGCTTTTTTGTGTTTGATGGAACTCCACTTGTTGTGACCGGACATATTTACCTCTTTATTCTTTTATATCTTCCTAGTTTCAATTCTTTTTGATTTAGCCTCAGATGTCAAGAAAAGAAAAAGGAGGTGACTGAATCGCCTCCTGACTTCGTTGTATAGTTTCTTTATCGGTTTGAACGAAAAGATTAATCTTCGCTACTATCCTGCCAGGCAGCGATAACTTTAGCGGCTATTTCGTCCGGGACCTTCTCATAGTGCGAGAATTTCTGTTCAAATCTGCCTCTGCCCTGGGTCAGCGACTTGAGCACGGGAAAGTAGCCAAACATCTCTGCGGCAGGAAGTTGTGCCGTCAGATGCTGTTTCTTGACTTTCTGTTCCATACCCATAATGCGTCCGCGCCGGGTGGAAATATCGCCCATCACGTCGCCCATATATTCGCTGGGAATGATGATTGTGAGCTCGTGAATCGGCTCCAGGAGTATCGGTTTGGATTTCATAAAGCCTTCTTTCAGAGCCATCGAAGACGCAATCTTGAAAGCCATTTCGGAGGAATCGACCTCGTGATAGCTGCCGAAATACACATCCACGCTGATATCGACCACCTGATAACCTGCGATAATACCTTTTTCCATCTTTTCGACCACGCCTTTTTCAATGGCAGGGATATAGTTGGAAGGAATGGTTCCGCCCACGACGGAATTGATGAATTTAAAGCCTTCGCCGCGTTCCAGGGGTTTGATGCGGAAATAGACATCGCCGTATTGACCGCGTCCGCCGGATTGTTTCTTATGTTTATAATTGGCTTCGGCAGAGCCCATAATGGTTTCTTTATAGGGAATGCGGGGTTCTTTGAGTACAGCTTCGACCTTGTAGCGGTTTTTCATCTTGCGCAGAGCCAGGGAAATCTGCTGTTCACCCATACCCGAAATCACGTTTTCACGCGTTTCCGGGTTCAGTTCAGAGCGGATGGTGGCGTCTTCAGCGATAACTCTGGTCAGAGCTTGTCCGATTTTATCCTCATCCGACTGATTCTGGGCTTTAATGCACTGCCACATTACCGGCGAGGGCAATTGCACATCAGCCACGCGTAATCTGCTGCCCACGGAGGTGATGCTGTTCAGCACCTTGGCGTTTTTAAGTTTGACCAAAGCGCCGATTTCGCCTGCTTTCAGCTCACTTGTATCGTGTCTGGTCTTACCAAGCATGAAGAACATATTACCGGCTTTTTCTTTGGCGTCTTTTTCCGGAATATAGAATTCATTGCCTGTTTTCAGAGTTCCGGAAAGCAGTCTGACATAGGTAAAGTCGCCCATATTGGGGTCGGCGTAAAGTTTGAAGATATAGCCGAGTAACTTCCCGGTCGGAGAAGCGATAATAGTGGTAGGTTTGTCATTATCAAGAACGGCAATTTCCTTTTTATCTTCCGGTGAGGGCAGATAGTTGACGATAGCGTCCATAAAGGCTTTGACCGCCACTCCGGTGCCGGCTGAACAGACAAAAGCGGGAACGATGTCGCCATTGGCTATGGC
This sequence comes from Cloacimonadaceae bacterium (SeqCode), assembly GCA_046485025.1. Taxonomy (GTDB): domain Bacteria; phylum Cloacimonadota; class Cloacimonadia; order Cloacimonadales; family Cloacimonadaceae; genus UBA5614. Next base: position 4,200 of record JAWOHU010000259.1, read on the forward strand.
TTTTTTCAGACCGCTCATAATTTCAGTTTCGGACAGTTCGCCGTTTTCCAGGTAATTATTGAGCAGAGTTTCATCGGTTTCTGCGATAGCTTCCATAATTTTAGCGCGGGCTTCGTCCACATGGTCTTTCAAATCAGTGGGAATATCGCTTTCCTTATCTTTGATAAAGGCTTTTTTGCGGATGATGTCAACCACGCCTTCAAAGGTATTTTCTTTGCCGATGGGCAGATAAATCGGAACCGGCGTGACGCCCGTATTTTCGTGAATCAGTTCCAGAGTCTTGTCAAAATCGGCGTGTTCATTGTCCATTCTGTTGACCAGGATAACCTTGCCGATATGCTTCTGCTCCAGGTTTTCCATTGCCAGTTCCAGACCTACTTCAAATCCGCCGGCTGCGTTGGCGACCAAAACTGCGGTTTCCACGGCGGGAATGGCTGCGATGCTGTCACCCACAAAATCCGGATAGCCGGGAACGTCTAAAATATTGATTCTATGGTCATTCCAGTTAACGAATCCGATGGCCAGACCCAGGGACATCTGTTTGGCGATTTCTTCGCTGTCAAAATCAAGCTGGGTATTGCCTTCATCCACTTTGCCGATGCGGGTGGTTGCGCCCGACAGAAAGAACATCTGTTCTGCCAGAGTGGTTTTACCAGCTCCGCTGGCGCCTAAAAACAACAGGTTTCTCAGTTTCTTCATTGCGTATTCTTTCATTCTTTCCTCATGTCTATTTATCTATAATAAAGTAACTTAAATCATTAACCACAGAGATTTTCACCAATAATTTCAAAGCAACTGCCCTGTCAATGAATAAAATAGATAGACCCGCTGTCAGACCTGAAGGTGTCATTCCTGCGTTGTAGGACAGATATTCATCTGTCCACATCGGGCTTGTAGATGGTCAGATAAATATCTAACCTACAATTTGTCATTCCTGCGAAAGCAGGAATCTTAACATTTTGGAGTTCAAACAAGTTAATTTGGAGTTCAAACGCGACGCAATCTATCAAGCACACATTAATTCAGGCGTTTGAACTTCAAAGAAATCGGATATAATATTGAAGTCCAAAGCCCTAATACTCAATACCCCAGATAATGCTCTTTGGCTTTGAACTCCAATATCTTCCCCCGTATTTGTCATTCCTGCGAAAGCAGGAATCTTAACTCATAACGCATCACGTCTTTTAATTTATAATTATAATGGATTATCCAGCCTGTCATAGTTGCGCACCACGGGCAGAAGTCCCGCCACTACAGCGTCTTTGACCGAAATACAGGGCAGTTCCTGCTCATAAATCTGAGTGCGGGAGATGGTCCTGAGGTCGATGGAATATTGCTCAGCCATTGCATACATCAGCATCATAAAGATGTTATACCAGTTGGAGATTGCCTTTCTGTCCTTTTCGCGGCGGCTCATATAGAGATTGGCGTAATCCTTCAAATCCTGTTTGTAGGCAGCGGACAGGTTCAGCGCCTTGAGATTTGTGCTGATGGCGGCAAAGATTCCGTTTTGCGCCGTTTTCTTGGGTTTGACATACTCCCGGACGCACATCCGGTTCAGCCTGCGGTTGTAATAATAGACCAGCCCGTCGCATTTGCCCGAATACGCCTGTATCAGGTTTTTAAACTTAACTTTCATTTCATCCTCCTTTGTTTTGCGTGAAACAGTGAAAGTCACATTGCAGCGCAGCTTCCACTCATTCCATTCTTCCACAATTTTCCACCCTTTTTATTCTTAATTTGAAACCATGTCCCTCTATAATATATGGACGACGTTTTTCCGGAGTTTGAATTGGGAATTAATAAGGGCTGTAATTCTGCCTTCAGGCAGGTATCTTAAATGGCAAAATTCTGGTAAATTGCATACCCACCTGCGTAAACGCAGAATTACTCTTATTGATGATAAACGGTGATACAAAATAAGTGGCTCGGGCAATCCTGCCCGAGAATATAACACGGACAAGATTGTCCGTGCCACAACCCTTCACTTATAACTCATAACTCATAACGCGTAACGTCTTTTCAATTTATAATCTATAATTCATAATCCCCTCTCCCCTTCTCCGTCGTCCATACTAATTAGAGGGATGCGTGACCACTGTTTGAACGTGCTGTCATGAGGCGCGGGAGCGGTGTTGCTGCGGTCCTTCAGAATGATTTGGGGGCGGAGCGACGGACCGGACAAAGGGCGCCCTTCCGGCGGAGCGCTCCTGCCCTGAAGGAGAATACTGTGTTTAAACACAATTTGAATCAGGTTACTTTCGGGACTGCCATCCGGGCGCCGGAGGACATCAAAGTGACAAATCTGGAAGAGGTTATCGGTGATATCAGGGACGGACGCTGGGAGCGATACAGCACGTCGCCGCGGACATGGCCCTGGTGCGCGAGGGTATAGGCGCCGGCCATCATGAACAGGACACCGTACAGCATGATCTGGGCGTCGAGGGCCCAGGGGTGGGGGTGATTCAGGAAGTAGCGGGAAAAAACGGCTTTTAATGCTCCCCTGTATGAAGGAGAAACCTATGAAGATTATTA
>JAWOHU010000112.1:0-3032 GCA_046485025.1 Cloacimonadaceae bacterium (SeqCode)
TGCTGTTAAACATAAAATCTGCATTTTCCTGAAAGGGAAAGATGTTCTTCTCTTCGCCTTCACGAACATCGCTCCAGCGCAGTAAAGTTTCCTCAGCTGTGTAGCCGCGGTATCTGTAGTCACGCACCATGCGCCGAATCAACCTGCAGTCCGTAGTTGGAACTCTATTATGGTTGTCTATATTAAGCTGATTCAGAGCGCTGACATAGATTTTGACTTTATTTTGGGCTGGGATGTCGGCAGTCAAAACATCATTCAGACCATGGATGCCTTCCATCACAATAATCGAATCCCTACTTAATTTTATCGGTGGATGAGTTATTTGGCTTTTACCACGGGTGAAATTGAATTTAGGCAATTCGACCGATTCACCTTTGAGCAGTTGTGTCATTTGTTTATTTAGGTTTTCAATATCCAGTGCGTAAATGCTTTCAAAATCGTAATTCCCATTCTCTTTTTTGGGAGTTTTTTCTCTATTCAAAAAATAATCATCCAGACCAATCACCATGGGAATTGCTTTGCTGGCCTGAAGCTGCACTGACAGGCGTTTGGCAAAGGTTGTCTTTCCGGAGGAAGAAGGTCCTGCGATAAGCACAATCTTCCAATCCGGATTGGCAACAATCTGCGCAGCGATTTCGGCTATTTTCTTCTCATGCAGAGCTTCTTCCACCAGAATGAACTGCGAAATGTCATAATTATCAATCAGCTTGTTCAAATCCACCATGTTATGCACCTTAAGGATATTGAGCCACTTGTCATGCTCCTGGTGCATGTTAAAAAGCTGCGGCGGGATATTGAAAGGCTGGCTCATCTTGCATTCTTTACCTGCAGGAAAGCGCAGGATGAATCCGGGAGCCTTACAAACCAGCTCAAAACTCTTGATGAATCTGGTGTTATCAGCCAGAGGACGGATGTAGAAATCATAGAATTTACCGCATTTGTAGATGTGTATTTTACGTTGGGAATAGTACTGGAAGTTCTTCAGCAGGTCATTTCTGCCCATTGAACTGAATATTTCTTCAGCTTCGTCAAAGCGGACTTCAATTTTATCAATGGGAATTTCATTTTCCACTATCTTCTGCATCTCTTCTGAAATGCGGGTGCAGTCGTCCTCCGTAAAGGTTTCCACGCCAAATACTTCACAGAAAACGCCGTCTCCGATGGAATGCTCCGCCACCAAGTCGTGCTCACTTCCATAGATTGTGTAAAGCGCTTTGGCAAGTATAAACAGAGCCGAGTCCTGATAAATTCTGTAGCCTTCCGGATGCAGAAAAGTGATGCCATCCACCAGTGTGTCGCGGTCCAGCTGGTATTCGTCATTGACATAATGGCTGTGGTTGATTTTGTAGGATAAGACAGGACAGGGAAGTTCTGTCAAGTTCTTCATGATGTCCTGAATGGTAGCAGGTTCTTCTATATCAAAGACCTGAAAGGGGTTACTGTCGATTCTGAGTTCTATTTTCATAACTCAGGACTTATCTTGTTAAGGCATAAATTCGTCAAGCAAAACCAAAAAGAGGTGATGTGTGAAACAGCATAAACGCAATCTGAAACGCGAATTCGGACAGTATCTGGGTATCCTGTTCGGAGCAGCCATTTTCGGCATGGGCTATTCCTGGTTTTTGATACCTTATAAAATCGTTCCGGGTGGTGTGGGCGGTATTGCGCAGTTGTTTCATTATTTCTTCGGATTTCCGGTCGGAATGACCATGATTGCTATCAACATTCCCCTCTTTGTCATCAGCTTTATCTTTATCGGTAAATCCTTTGGTGCCAAATCATTGTATGGAATGTTTGCCAGTTCTATAATGACTGATTTGCTCAGTTTACCATCGCTTTATAAACTCGGTCTGATTGAGAATCTGGAGAAGTATACTTTTATGGTCAAAGGCAGACTGGCTTATGCTATGCTCGCTCCCAATGACATTTATCTCAGCGCCATAGCAGGCAGCGTTTTGTTGGGTCTGGGGCTGGGCATAATTTTCAGATTCAGAGGTTCCACAGGCGGAACTGATATCCCCGTCGCTCTCATCAAACAAAAAGCCGGAATAAGTATCGGAACAGGCTACTGGCTGGTGGAGACGTTTATCATATTGAGTGTGGGTCTGTTTCTACATGACCTCAAACTGGTCATCTGGGGTTTTCTCAACCTCTTTATTTCTACCAAAATCACTGACCTTGCCAGTGAAGGTCTGCCCTACATCAAAGGCGTTTACGTCATCTCAAACAAGGTAATAGATATCAAAACAGAGATTTATGAACGCCTGAACCGGGGTGTTACATTTTTTAAAGGTATGAGCGGTCTGCATCAGAGAGATATCAACGTCCTGTTCTGCGTGGTCAACCGACGTCAGGTTCCGGAACTGACAGATATCGTCAAAGACATCGACAAGAATGCGTTTATGATTGTCACAGACGTTAATGATGTGATGGGTTATGGTTTCAGAACCAGGCAGTTTAACTTAAAAGACGGTTAAATTTTCATAAAAATCCCTCTAAATTTCCGATAATTTTCTGATAACACTTTCAATCTCAATCCGTGCAAATTCCAGTTGTCCATCATATTTAATTCCCGGGTACTTCCTGGGCACTTCCCGGGCAGTTCACGGTTTGAGCCCGGGAAGTGCAAGGGATATACAAGGGAATTATTCATGAATAAAATATGGGACAAACATGATAATTGTAAGATAGGATTAAGATGGAATTATGCAAAGTGTCAAAATTACATTACAAAGGGTGCTCTAACTTTAAGAACGTACAGTTTAATTTAGTTTGTCTGTAGCGTAGGTTTCCAATCCTGCGTTAAAAAAAACAGTTTCGGAAAGCTGCTCTTTCTAAATGATGATCAAGCGCATAAGATATTGTAATGTCGTTTTAGATGACGCTTCTTAAGTACCCAGAATTATTGAATTTAACATAAAAACTCATTCTTACCTTGACTAAATCCGAATATCATAAAAAGATAACTTTATATTTATAGGAGGAACAATTAGTACAAAGAAGCTTATTTCCATGAGAGTGATTGTCTTAAT
>JAWOHU010000284.1:0-10684 GCA_046485025.1 Cloacimonadaceae bacterium (SeqCode)
GCGATTTAAATGTTAACTCCAGTGGAACCTTTGAACTGTCAAATCCGAATTTCGCTTCCAACCTGTCTATGAAAGCTGATAAAGCTATCAATGTGAACAGCGGCGGAACCTTTACCAGCATCGGTTCTTCCACTTTTAACAATCTAGTCACCAATGCCACCGGCTACACTGCTTTCAATGTCAATTCTGGAGGCACTATCGGTGCAGTTTATACCATACTCGAGAAAATGAATACGTTTGGTGTGAACGTAAAAGACGGTGCGTTCGTCGATTTGGCTAATCCTCTTTCACACTGCGTGTTCAGAGAAGGTATCGCAGACGGGACACTGCTCACTATCGATAATTACCAGACCATTCTGGTCGAGGAAGCGGATTTCCCTCCCAACACCTGGAGCGGCGGTCCCAACGTCAGCAAGAATCTGGACCAGGGAATGGTGACTTTCCAGAATGCCACAGGCATGTGGAGCGGTGAGATGTATGATTACGATCCTTTTAACCGTATCCTATGGACCAGCACATATTTACCGGATCTGGTTATCACAAATGCTTTCTGGTCCGATACCGAACCCTTGGTCGGCGATTTGGTAACCCTGACAGTCACTGTTTCCAATCTCGGCGTCACGGGTTTGACCGTTCCCCAAGTCTATCTTGATTTTTACTATAATATGGCTTCTCCTCCCACTTGGGGGATGTTGGGAAATCAATATCAGTCCATAGCTTCTTTGCCGCCCGGAGAGTCACAAACGCTCTATTTCGACGTTCAATACTTTACGCCGGGACTCTGGACTTCCTGGTTGCAGATCGACACAGATTATTTTCAGGAGGAACTGAATGAGGATAACAACGTGTACGGGCCGATTTATCTGACCTGGATGCCGCTTGCCCTGCCCGCCATTGCAGACCTGTCCATAGAAATTGCGCCGGGCACTTACTATAAACGGCTGAACTGGACTTATCCTCAAGCTGTTTCACACTTTAATATTTACCGCAGTTCAGATCCATTTTTCACTCCCTCACTAGCTACTTTCATAGCCAATGTGACCTATCCCACTATGCAGTATGTGGATACAACCACTGCCGATAAATACTTCTATATTGTTACGGCAGAACAGGTTGCGGCAGCTCTGCAGAATCCTGAGCCGTCCCACAACCAAACCAACCCTCAACGTCGGAATGAATAAACACTAACTCCTTTAACGTCCTATAGCGAAAGTCCCGCCCTCACAGGCGGGACTTTTTTCTTTTCCTGCCTAATAGCATTACGCTACCAATACGGAGTCATTACGGGTTTAATCCGTAATGATAGCGTATTGACTCCGTAATGCTAGGGAGAAAAATGTGAAAAAGTGGAAGAGTGAAAAAAGGGAAAAACATAATTTCTGCTGTTTGTCGGATACAATGGATCATGGGGCGAAGCCTTATACAAAAAGTGTGGTGGGTGGGAATAGATAAATAATTCTGGTTTCGGTTCTAATGCAGAACCGGCATAAATATACCGGTTCACAGCAGATAAATATCTGGTCTATAATGGACAGATGAACATCTGTCCTACAAAGAGTAACGAATGGTCGAGGCTTAATTGGCAAAGAAGGATATACTTCATTCCTCTGCTATTTATGTGAAACTTGTTTTTTTTTACTTGACAGATAATAAGGAATGGCGAGAAGATAAAAATGAATGAATTGAGTTTTTGTGATGTTGTTTGATGTAATATGCTTTGGCAGCAGTTAAACTCCTTATTAACAAGAACAGAGAGGACAAGACAGGCAAAATAATTCAATGAATTTAGTGATTTCAAAGACCGCTGATTTAAACAAATCAAGAGTAGTAGGAAAGCATAAATTTTACCTAATTCAATTCAAGCTAATTTATCATACAAGAAAGTGGGACAGTAACGTCAGAAGTCAAATTTACCTTCCTTTTTCCCATGTCGCAGCTTTCACTTTATCTTTGCTTATTAACTTCCAGAAACCCTGTATATACTGATACCTGATTCGGGTATTTAATCTGCTTTTAAATCTTATTACTATAAGGAGATGATTATGAGACAGCTAATAGTATCCTTGTTATTCATATCCCTGTGCCTGACGCTGGCAGCCAATTATGTGAAAAATCAGCCGTATCAGCTTGAGCAGCCGGACGGCACTTGGTATGATGCATTCGTAACCGGCGACGAATTCTATCACAATCTGCATGATGAAAACGGCTATACAATTCTTCAACATCCCCAGACAGGATATTATGTATATGCCATTCCTGACGGCAATTCCATCAAAGCTTCCGAATACGTCGTCGGAACAGTTGATCCCGGCACTTTGGGTATAGAGCCGAAGCTTCGACACGACGAAACCATCAGAAACAGCAGACGGGACAGGCACTATGCTGCCTTGGAGGGTGACACTGTCAGAATTCCTCACACAGGAACAGTCAATAACATTTTTGTATTTGTGAGATTTGCCGATCAGGATGAGTATACAACGTCTCTTTCTGTATATGACGGGTATTGCAACAACGGAGCTAATGGCAATATGAATGGGTACTTTCTGGAAGTCAGTAATAATCAGCTAACGGTCAACACCACATTCTATCCCGCTGCGGAAGGAGGCATTGTCCGCAGTTTTCAGGACAGCCATAACCGCAACTATTATCTTCCATATTCAGATACGAATACAGACGGGTACACTGATGAGGACGAAGGCTATGAACGCTTACAGACTATGTTCAGAGCGGCAATTGTCTCAATTGCCGGTTCAGTGCCGACGGGTTTGAATATAGATGCAGACAGTGATGACCTTGTTGATAATGTAACTTTTGTAGTGCAGGGTGGGACAAGTTCATTGCTCTGGCCTCTCTTCTGGAGTCTGCACCTCGTTTCTGCAGTATATATTAATTCCAAACGGGTTTGGCATTATAATTTACAGTTATCTGAGTCTATCTATCCAGGTGTGATCTGCCATGAAATGTCTCATACCTTAGGTTTTCCCGACCTGTATCATTATATTGATGATTATGGTTATCTTGCTCCCGTCGGAAGCTGGGATCCCATGGAATCGCAGGGCTGGATACCACAACATCATTTAACCTATACAAAATGGAAGTACGGCCAGTGGTTCGCAACAATCCCAACAATAGTTCCCACAACCACAGCCATCACATATACGCTAACGGCGATTGACCAAAATCCTTATTCATGCTATAAAATCGAGTCAACTCAACCCAATCAATTCTATATGCTGGAATATCGCAGAAAAACAGGCACCTATGAAACCTCCATTCCCGGCTCAGGATTGATAGTTTACAGAATTATATCAGAATACAACGGGTCTCCTATAAATAATGGTAACATGCACGGACCACCGGATGAAGTGTACATTTACAGACCCGGAGGAACTCTTGATAGCAATGGTATCATTGACAATGCAAACTTCTCATCCACGGTAGGCAGAACGTCTATCCATACAGGAAGTGACCCTGAACCGTGGCTGTTCATAGACATCAATACAGTGGAGGATGGCAATCTGGTTATCTTTGATGTAGGAGAATCAGGAGACACCACTATAAGCTTCAAAGTAAGAACTGAAGTACCTTTTCGGCATTGGACAGGAGAGATTTCCACCACTTGGGCCACTCCAGGCAACTGGAGTGGTGGAGTAGTTCCGGACTCTGACACTGATGTCATTATCCCCACTGGCTGTCCCCGTTATCCAGTTGTGACCAATGCCATTGCCTATTGCAAAAATCTTTATGTAACTTCAGGGACAACACTGACAATCAACAACAACAGCTTGTATGTGGCTCAAGAAACAACCTTTTCAGGTCAGCTCATCATGAACCACAGCGATTCCAAACTGTATCTGGAAGATGATATCACCTGGATGGCAGGAGCTACTGCAAGTATTACCAATTCAAGCGCCAAGATATTATGTCAGGGCAGCATGACTTTCAACGAGAACTCAGCCATTCAACTGACTATGGGAACGGTGGAATTCTATGGCAGCACCTGGTCGTTCTTTTATAATCACAGTTATCTGACGCAATTGAATAACCTATCAAACAATAAAGTCTATCCGGCTGTGCTCGCCATTTCCACCTCAACAAATGATTTCACTATCAATGGCCATTTTTACAACTACAACAGCAGGCGGACTTATAACTATTATGACGGAAATGTAATACTGAAGGGCAATCTGATTGATTACAGCACCTCTAATGGAATCATGTGGGCAAGTGGAACCTTGTTCATGTCAGGCACTAATCAAAGCATATCATTTGCCAATCCGGACAACCATCTAAACCATCTCAGAAAAACGCAAACCGGAACTTTGACTTTGAACTCTGACCTCACTCTGAAAGGTGAATTGAGATTAATGAACGGGACTGTTAACGCAAACGGATATGACATCAATATGGACTCAGATCTGCTGGTATCAGGTGGAGTTTTTAACGCAGGTTCGGGAAACATCAATGTTGCGGGCAACCTGGAGATTAGTCAGGGAACTTTGAATGGAGACAGCAGCAACATATCTGTAGGAGGCAACTGGACACGTTCCGGCAGTTTGAGTACTTTCTCAGCCGGAACATCAAAAGTTATCTTCAACGGCAGCGAGAACTCAATCTGCTACGGAGAGACCTTTAATCAAGTAGAACTAAACAAACAAGCTGCAGCCGAGTTGATTATCGCATCTACATCAGTAACCACCTGCAACTCCTACAAGATGACAGACGGGACGCTGACTCTGAACGGAGGGACGTTTACCGCCCTGGATGTTGACGGAACTGCAATTGTCGGTACAATCAACATCTCTACGTGGTCAACTCTCAACCTTCACCAGAATCCAAGCAGTTATCTGGATTTGAATGGAACTCTCAATATCACAAGCGGAGAATTACACTTGTATGGCTTGTATGACTCAAGTTACTGGCCAGCAGGAGGGACTGCAGCCATTAACATGTCCGGCGGCACAATCGATGTCCACGCAGCAGGAATTCTCATCTACAATACAGGAACACTGAACACAAACATTACCGGCGGGACGATCAGAACTGCAGGCAGTTTTGTCTGTCAGAGGTCTGATTTTGAACCGGCAGGAGGGACGCTGGAGCTGTATTCTGTTACAGATTCAGATCTGACCATGAGCCAGGGAAGTCTGTATCATTTAAAAATCGATAAAAGCTCCAGCAGGAACGAACTTCCCACCGCCGGCAGGACATTTGTTACCGACCGTGATGGTAATAGGCATGAACTAACGAGGTCAAATACTGTAACGGCAAACGCAAATCTGACAGTCAGAGGGAATTTTCTAATCAGTTCAGGTGTTTTCGTTGCTCCAGCCGAAATGAGTGTTTATGGAAACTGGAATAATAACGCAGGAGCTGACGGTTTTGTGGAAGGCACTGGAAAGGTCTTCTTTAAGGGCAGCACCAACTCATATTGCTACAGCGAAACCTTTAATGCACTGGAATTAGCCAAAACCGAGACAGCCGAACTGAGATTCCTGTCAGGGTCAAATGTAACCTGTAGTTCTTATAAACGTACTATGGGGGTTCTGCGCGTGAATGGCGGAACTTTGACAGCTCTCGACCTGGATGGCAATTACCTGTTGGGCACCATAATCGTCTCCAGTGGAACAGCCAATATCTATCAGGACAGCAGCCAGTTACTTGATTTACGGGGGCACATCACCGTCAGCGGCGGCACGTTAAATTTGTACGGATCTTCAGGAACTCTGTACTGGCCTAATGGTTTGGCAAGCTCGCTCACTATGAGTGGTAGCGGTATTATAAATATTCATGATCAGGGAATCCATATCCGTGATATAGATGACTTTCCAACCAACATAACGGGGGGAACCATCCGGGTGGCAAAGAACTTCATCTGCAGCAGAACAGATTTTAATCCGACTGCCGGAACCCTGGAAATGAATAAATCATCCGATGCCTTGATAATTATGAACGCAGGAAGCCTCAACCACCTAAAGATCAATAAAACCGGCAGGGAAACAGGTGAGGAACCCCTGCGGGCATACAATGTAAGCAGTAGCACCAACTTCACAATCCACGGCAACCTGGACATTCTCAACGGCTACTTTAACCCGCCGCCCATTTTCACAATCAAAGGTAACTGGAACAACGTCATCGGTCCATCTGCTTTTATTGAAGGCAGTGGAACTGTTGTCTTCAGCGGCAGCGGAAATTCCACCACCAGTAACGAAACCTTTAAAAACCTGGAAATCAACAAGACCGGCAGCGCCTATTTAGAGATAAGTACGGGCAAAACCGTCATCTGCAATTCCTACCTCTGTCCCTCGGGCAAGCTCTATGTGACGGGAGGCACCTTTAATGCACTCAGCACGCCGTCCAACGTCATTGCCGGCACCATGCAACTGACAGCTGGAGAGATTCACTTTTATCAGGCAACCAATGATGTTGTGGACATCTGTGCTAATATCACAATTTCCGGCGGGACGCTTTTTATAAACGGTGGAATGGGAACTGTTTACTTGCCCGGAATGGGCAACGCTTCACTGACTATGAGCGGCGGCGTGATTGACGTCCTTGATATCGCAATCAGCATCGTCTCAGGACTCACCTTTACAACCAATATCACCGGCGGAACAATCAGGACAGCCAGGGATTTCTATTGCTACAGGAGCGATTTCAATCCCACAGGCAGCAGTATCCTTGAAATGTATTCTTCCACTGACGCTGTAATTTCTATGTCGAACGGCTCGCTCTACAACCTGAATATTAACAAATCCTCCCGCGACGGTGATGACAGAGACAGAGCTAATACAGTTACTGCCAATACCAATCTGGATATCAACGGCAGTTTCACACTCCAGAGCGGAACCTTTATTGCACCTGCCCAGATGAACGTTGCCAGGCACTGGACCAATAACGCAGGCGAAGCCGCTTTCGTGGAAGGTACTGGCACTGTTGTCTTTGACGGAATCCTGAACGGTTATGTTTATAATGAGACCTTCAATATATTGGGACTAAACAAAACCTCGGGCACCACACATATTACTAGCGGAAACACTATAACCTGTAATTCCTATGAATGGACTGCAGGCTCTCTGCATGTGCAGGGCGGGACATTTGATGTTTTGACTCTGACTGATGGAGTGATTGCCGGAACTTTTAATGTAACTGCCGGAGCATTGAATTTTTACCGCGGCTCTGAAAACTATGCCTATTTCCGTGCCGATGCCACCATATCCGGCGGCGGGCTTTACATCAGAGGCGGCAATATCACTACCTTTTTCGGAAACGGCAGCAGCGCCTCTTTAACCATGTCCGGCGGAGTTTTTGATGTTACAGACATGGGAATCAGCTTCCAGACAGCTGTCCCCTTTGTGACCAATATCACGGGCGGGACCATCCGCACTTCCAAAAATTTTGCCTGCTACAGGTCTGACTTTAATCCCTCAGGAGGCACACTTGAGATGTATTCCTCCATTGATGCAAATTTATACATGAGCGCAGGAACTCTTTACAATCTGAAGATCAACAAAGCTGCCAGGGATGAAGACAGAGAAACAACAAGAGCCAATACTGCTACTGCCAGCTCTAACCTGGTCATCAACGGAGATTTCATTTTGCAGAGCGGCAGTTTTGTTGCGCCCTCTGTTATGAATGTGAGAGGTAATTGGAACAATATCGTAGGTCCTGCAGCCTTTACTGAAGGCACAGGCACTGTGATTTTCGATGGAGAAAGCAACAGTTCCATATTGACGCAAGAAGCCTTCAATGCAGTTACACTGAACAAGACCGCCCCCTCTCACCTAAGCATACCGGCAGGTGCCAATGCAAGCTGCAACACATTTTCCCGGACTGCCGGAAAACTTCTGGTGGAGGGAGGAATTTTTTCCGTTTTGACTCTGCCGGATGGTGTGATAGCAGGCGTTTATGAAGTCACTTCCGGTGAGCTGAATTTCCATCGCGGGACAGCAAACAATGCCTATTTCCGTGCTGATGTGACCATTTCAGACGGGGGGCTATACATTCTGGGCGGCACCGGCTATACATTTTTCGGAAACGGCAGCAGCGCCTCCTTGACCATGACCGGCGGAGTCTTGGATGTCACAGACATGGGAATCAGCTTCCAGACAGCTTTTCCCTTTGTTACCAGTATCGATTACGGAACCATCAGAACAGCCAGAAACTTTTACTGTTACAGGGCTGATTTCAATCCCTACTTTGCGGCAATTGTGGAAATGTATTCATCTTATGATGCGGAAATCCATATGTCGGCAGGCACGCTGCCTCAGTTCTATGTTAACAAGTCCGCAAGGGATGAAGATTCAGGTGACTACAGGTCAAATCTTGTAACCTTGACTTCTGATATTACCAGCTCTTCTATCAGAATCGACAGTGGTTCACTCAAGATAAATGGGCATACAGCCCAGGTTGACGGCAGTATTTTTGTTTGCGGCACCCTGATTATGGACAATCCGGCTGACTATCTTGACATATTGAATTTAATGGTATGGGAGGATGGCAGTTATGCTCAGTTGACGCAGGGCACCATCAGCATCGATCAATCCTGGAAAGTCATGAGTGGCGCTACAGTGCAGATTCCTGCTGCGGTAACCACATATTTTACAGGGATAGATAACTCCTCCGCCTATGTGAGAAAATTCCTCATCCAGGCGGAAAATTTCCATTTCGGCTCTCTCGTTTTTGACGGAGACGATCCTGACCGGACATATACAATTGATGCCAATTCAACTCATCCCTTAGGCGTGGCGGGAGACCTGACCATCACATCAAACTACACTTTAATTGTATCCACCATTGATATCATAGTGAATGGCAGCCTGAATCTGCAGGGCACACTAAACATTATGGAAACTGACGTATCAGTGGATGAAAAGGCCAATCTCGCCATCAGCAGCACCCTCACCATCGACACCGGCGCTTTCAGTTTCCATGACAGCTCCAGCCCCACCCTAACCCAGTTGAATGGCACCCTTGTAATTAATTCCGGAAACTTTACTGCTCAAAACCACACCCTGTCAGTAACCAACACATCGAATCTCACTATCAGCGGCGGATATATCAACTGCACAGGACTTTATGCTGCACAAGCCAACGCCTTCCAACCCACGGGCGGAACTCTTACCATCATGGGAAATCCCAGTCAAAGCATTATGTATATGACCGTTTCCAACGGCAATTGGCTGCATAACTTCAATGTTGAGACAGATAGCGCTGTCAGGCTTAACGCCACGCTTCAGGTTAACGGCAATATCAGCATTGAAAACGGCAGACTGGATTTGAACAGCAACACCCTCAACTGCAATGGCGATATCAATGTCGAATATGGCATCCTGGAAGTGGATGCAGCAGCAAGCCTATCACTAACCAGTCTGAAAACTCTGAATGTCTGGGCAGGAAGCCGTCTGGAACTGCTTGGCACTTCATCCTATCCTGCTACTTTGACTAATTCCACCGGACGCACTTCTGTCAATATCGAATCAGGAAGCACCGTCGCAGCCAATTATGCCATCATAGAAAAAATCGCCAGTCCCGGCTTCAACGTCAAACCCGGAGCCCTTGTCGATGCCGCCAACTCTTTCCACAACTGCACTTTCTTTGATAGCTCAGCCAACCGGGCTCTGCTCGTTTTGGATAATAATCAAAACCTTGCCATTTTCAATGCCACCTTCCCGACTAATATCTGGAGCGGTGCTTACAACGTCAGAAAGAATGTGGATACCGGGCTGGTGAACTTTGTCAATGCCTCAGGTGGTTTTGCCGGTGAAAGTTATGATAAAGATGATTTTAACCGCATTTTCTGGACCCAAAATTCAGTCCCTGCACAGCCTGAACTGCAGATTGTGAAAGCCGTGTGGTCTGACACCAATCCCGGGCTGGGTGAGACGACTACTCTCACTGTCACATATCTGAATGCTTCCACCACTGCCGCAGGTTCCAATTACCTCGACCTCTATTACAACCGCTCCACTCCTCCGCCCTGGATGCTCGCTGGTGACCAGTTTGTGCTTCTGCCTTCAGTCCCGGCTGGCATTCCGCAGGAAGTTTCTTTTGACGTAACTGAGTCTTTCACCCCCGGCAGCTGGAATTCCTGGCTGCTGATTGACAGAAACCGAAATGTGGGTGAAACTGACGAGACTAACAATGCCTACGGACCCGTGCCCATCACCTGGAATCTGGTAATTCTGCAGCCTGTCACAAACCTCACAATAGAGTATCTCCCCGCTGTTAATCACATGCGGCTGAACTGGAACTACTCCACTTCCGTGACCCGGTTCAAAATCTACCGCAGCAATGACCCGAATTTCACTCCCAGTCCTGCCAACTACCTTGCCAGCGTGACCTATCCTGCTATGTCATGGACCGATACGGCTTTGGGATTGAAAAACTTCTACATCGTCACAGCCGAGATTGAGGATGCTGCTGCAGCCGCTCCTGTAGCTGTACCAACCCGGCAGAGTGTTATTCCCTCACGTCGGAATGAATAAACACTAACTCCCTTAACGTCCTATAGCGAAAGTCCCGTCCTCTCCGGCGGGACTTTTTTCTTTTCCTGCATAATAGCATTACGCTACCAATACGGAGTCATTACGGGTTTAATCCGTAATGATAGCGTATTGACTCCGTAATGCTAGGGAGAAAAATGTGAAAAAGTGGAAGAGTGAAAAAAGGGAAAAACATAATT
>JAWOHU010000287.1:0-4189 GCA_046485025.1 Cloacimonadaceae bacterium (SeqCode)
GCCGCAGGATTGGAATCCTACGCTACTATCAACTGTCATTCCTGCAAGGTGGAACAGTGGCGGCCAGTCGCTGTCTGAGAACCAATCCTGTGGCGCGGGAGCTCAGAGGGGGGCTTGCCGGGAATCGCTCCGTTGCCTCTGCGCAGCGTCTTTTTTAATTCTTAATTGAATCCCACCCTCCTCTCCCTTGCACAATAACCTGAGTATAACCCATATATAATCGGAGTATAAGGGCATGGAAGCGGTTATCTCAGCGTAATATATTGCTAAATATCACTTTATGATGTATGTAGGTAGACCGGGAAAAAGAAGAAAAAGGCGACAGAAATTATGTAGCGATACATCTGCACTATATTCTAATGCTCTTTTGTAATTGGATGTTAAGGCTGAAGCATGGTCAAGAAATGAAAATATTAGTTGACAAGGTTTTTACTTCCACATCAATTGTCTGTACTAGGATTCTTGTCAGTATAATCTTGATTAATAGAGGTTAGTATGCACATTGTAGGGGACAGTCTCAGGTATGAGGCTGCACAAAAGTATATTTGTTATTCCGGTCTCTTTACAATAGAGAAAAGACCTTTTTTTGAAAAGTATCCGGATACCATAGTAAAACAGCCTGTCCAGCCTATTTACAACCATAAAAATGTCAAACATCTGCTTAGTCTTAATCATCTGAACCAACCTTCGAAAGCGTTATACTCCAAATCCGTCAGGAAGATTGGAGCAACATTATTTACAAATTTTACTGATCAATCAGATCAATACAAGCAAAGGAGTACAAGATGAAAAAATGCGCTCTTGGAACATTGCTAGTCGTATTATTTTTAATGGCGACAGCAACTGTCTGGGGTCAGTCAATGTTTTATCAGGAAACATTTGACACCAATGTCGGCTGGACTTTGGACTCCCACTGGTCAATTTTGAATGGTTATCTGAGGCTCTACTATTCGCCAACAGTAACCAACTATGACCTGTCCGCAGTCTCGCCCGTGATTACAGTTCCTGCCAACGCGGGAGACCTGGTTGTAACAATGTTTTTCGATGATTATTCAGTGCAGGGAGACCCGCCTGAAACCATGGAAATCGCTGTTTTGGTAGGCGGAACTCCAACCGTGCTCTGGACTTATGACCAGAATGCGGACTGGGGCGTAACGGGAGGAACGGATTTGAC
Organism: Cloacimonadaceae bacterium (SeqCode); assembly: GCA_046485025.1. Classification (GTDB taxonomy): domain Bacteria; phylum Cloacimonadota; class Cloacimonadia; order Cloacimonadales; family Cloacimonadaceae; genus UBA5614. The sequence goes on from JAWOHU010000287.1 coordinate 1,175, forward strand.
CTTGTCTCTGGCTCCCTTCGGCGGACAGGATGTTCAGCTCCGTTTCCGCAGCTATGGCGCCTCAACTTATAACTTTAACTATTGGTACATCTACGAAATCAAAGCCTACGCTTCACTCTCACACGACCTGGCTGCAGTTTCTCTGACAGGCTCTGCTACCGCCAGTGTTAATGCTTTATCAAATTATACTCTGACAGTCCGCAACGGTGGCCAAACTGCAGTCACTCCTGCTGATTATTCAGTTCAACTGATGAAGGAAGGCGATGTCCAGATTGTCTCTTTGCCTGGTGTTGCTCTGTCCTCAGGTGAGACGGCAGATTTTACTTTGCCCTGGACTCCTGCTGTGGCAGAACAAACTTATATCTATGGCAAAGTGACTTATGGAGCTGATATCTATCCCGGCAATAATCAGACTCCGAACTTCAATGTAAATGTCTTCCCCCAAGGCTCCAATATGGTGATGATAGGCACCGGAACTACGGCTCAAAGATATCCCCTGGGTTCGCTCTACGGCTATGAGCGTAGCGGTTCAATATACACATCGGCTGATCTTGTTAATCCTGGTCTGATTACAGGTATTCAGTGGGATTGCGCTGTCCAGTATGGCAATACAGTGCCCTATAGAATTCTGATGAAAAATACTACTGCCACTGCTTTTATTCAGGAACCCTGGGCCACCACCATTACAGATGCCCAGGTCTGTGCTGAAGGAAGCATGACCTTCGACCAAACCGGATGGGTCTTCTTCTCGTTCACAACTCCGTTCTTCTATACAGGAGACAATCTGATGGTGCTGGTGGAAACCAATTACGGCGGAACGGGAACAACCTCTTCCCAGACCTTCCGTTATACCGATGCAACCACTGCAAGTCATCATTACATGTATGCCGAAAATTCACCACCCACTACCAACGGCTACCTGAGTGACAACAGACCTAACGTCGGTATCCTCTTCTCAACTGTGGGAATGGGTTCTCTGAGCGGCTTGGTGACCTCTGGAGGTAATCCCCTGGAAGGCGCTAATATCGTGGTGGAAACCACTCCTCTGCACCAATTGACCAATACTGCCGGAACTTACAATTTCCCCTATGTGCAGCCCGGAACCTATAATGTGACCTGTTCCAAACTTGGCTATATGAACATGACCCAGCAGATCACAATTGTGGCTGACCAGGCTAGTACTCTGAACTTTGTCATGCTGCCTGCTCCCAATGTCGATATAACCGGTTTGGTGGTGGGAAGCGACGCTCCGACAGTAGGACTGGCTGACGCTACAGTCAATCTGACTGGTGTGATTAACTATACTGGCACAACTGATGCTACCGGTCACTTCACTATTCCTGGAGTGCTGGCCGGCAACACATACAACTATGTAATCTCCAAAGCCAGCTATCAAAGCGGAACCGGCTCCATCACTGTCGGCGCCACTAATTACGATATGGGCACGATTGTGTTGACCGAGCTTGTTACACCACCTTTGCAGGTAACGGCAACACCCAATGCTGATCACACAGAAGTGCTCATCAACTGGAGAGCTCCAGGTGCCACAGGACCCGGATTTTTCTTTGATTTTGAGATAGATAACGGGGGCTGGGTGCCTTCCTCAAACTGGACTGATCCTCTGGGTGACTGGGAATGGACCAATACCTATGATGTTACTCTGTATGATCCCACAGGCAGCACATCCACACAGCAACCGCCCAGCGCTGCCTATTCCGGAACGGGATTGTGGGGAACCGTTATCTATGGCCCCTACACCAACCTTCCGGTCTCCGGACAGCGTTCATTCCTGAGGCAGACTTTTGACCTGACCGGATTTGTGGACCCTGTTCTCAATCTGTGGCATCACATGGATGGCTTTAACACCTGGGACTATGGTCAGATTCTTGTCAACGGAACCGCGGTCTGGGGAACTTCTGCTGCTGCAGTATTTATGCCCTGGCAGGTGATAAATGTTGATTTGTCTGCTTATGAAAATCAAACCAGCGTCGAAGTCAGTTTTGAATGGAGTGCCACAACCGTCGTCAACTATGCCGGCTGGTATATTGACGATGTCTATATCGGACCTGCATCATCAATTCCGACTGGCAGGTCTGTGGCCTCTAATCATCCTCTGATAACACCTGTCGAAAATGACAGAGACCGTGCTCTGATAGGCTACAAGGTCTGGCGTCTGCTAGATGGACAGGAATCCAATGAAGCATCCTGGACGCTATTGACTGCTACCACAGTCACTGACACCTTCTATGTGCACACCAACTGGCAGGCAATTCCGGACGGTTTATACAAGTTTGCCGTCAAATCCGTCTACACTAATGACGTGCTTTCCACACCTGCTTTCTCCAACACAGTTCTGAAACACGCTGTGGTCAATGTAACCGGAACCGTTGTAGGCAGCGATGCTCCGACGGTTGGATTGGCTGGCGCTGAAGTGTCCCTGACAGGTATGGCGGATTATTCTGCTACCACCAACGCGCAGGGTCAGTTCACCATTCCCGGTGTCTACAACCTGGAAACTTACAACTATACAATCACCAAACTCGGCTATACGACTGCATCGGGAACCATCAATGTGGGTGCCACAGATTTCGACATGGGCACCATCACACTTAATGAAATTGCTCTTCCGGCTGCAGCTGTAATGGCTGAGGAAGCTGATCCCAACGTCAACATCACCTGGATGGCGCCTGGAACAGGTGGCGGAGAATGGATTCAGTGGGACGACGGAACCAACTTCAACAGCATCGGACTGACCAGTGGCGGCACTTTTGATGTCGCTTCCAGGTGGACCGTAACTGACCTGACTGATTATGTCGGACAGTCCCTGTTTGCAATCCAATTCTGGCCCGGAGACACTGCCACCTACAGTATGCGAGTCTGGACCGGCGGTTCTGCTTCTGGGCCTGCTCAGATGGTGTATGATGAGCCTTATACAGGCTATACTGTCGATGTCATGAATACTTATCTGCTCACCACACCCGTTCCCATCCAGGCCGGTCAGGAACTCTGGTTCGG
>JAWOHU010000009.1:0-15466 GCA_046485025.1 Cloacimonadaceae bacterium (SeqCode)
GCCCACTGACAAGTCGGTTTATACGGTTCTGCGTTCTCCCCATGCTGACAAAAAGAGCCAAGATCAGTTCCAGATGCTGGTGCATAAAAGGATGATTGACATTCTCAATCCCACTGCCCAGACCACTCAGGCGCTCAAGAAGCTCAGTCTGCCCTCGGGAGTACACGTGGAGATAAAGGCTAATACAAGGAGCTGACGATGTTAGGACTACTTGGAAAGAAAATCGGCATGACCCAGATTTTTGACGAGAACGGCAAAGTCATTCCTGTAACAGTGATCAAAGCCGGACCGTGCCAGATAATCTGCAAGCGGACTATCGAGCAGAATGGTTACGAAGCCATTCAGGTCGGCTATGAAGAGAAAAAAGATAAACACACGACCAAGCCGTTGCAAGGTCATTTCAAAAAGCACAACACCAAAAACTACCGTTTTGTAAAAGAGTTCCGTCCTGCGCTAGACCAATCCTTAGAAAATTATAAAGAAGGCGACACCTTTACCGCCGAAATGTTCACGACTGAAGACTTGGTCAGTATTACCGGCACATCCAAAGGCCGCGGTTTTTCAGGCGTGATGAAACGTCATCACTTTGCCGGCTTTGAACAAAGTCACGGAGCTCATGAAAGCTTTCGCGGCGGCGGCTCAATCGGTCAATGCGCCCAGCCTTCCAAAGTGTTCAAGGGTGTCAAAATGGCAGGTCAGCATGGCAACAGCCAGGTGACCATCAACAACATCGAAATCGTGAAAGTTGATGCAGAGCAGAATCTGATCATGGTCAAAGGCGCCATTCCGGGTCACCGCAATGCGCTGGTTATGATTAAGAAGGAATTCTAACGGGAGCAATGATATGGTAAAAGCAATAAAATTCAATAATCTTGGCGACATGATAGACGAAATCGAACTCCCGGGCACCATTTTTGATGTGGATGTGAATAATCCCAATGCGCTGCTGCACGAAGTGATTACCATGTATCGCGCCAACCAGAGACAGGGCACAGTTCAGAAAAAGAACCGTTCCATGACTCAGGGCAGCACGCGCAAGCTGTTTAAACAAAAAGGCACCGGCAACGCACGTCAGGGCACGCGCAGAACTCCTGTCCGCACCCATGGCGGCCGCGCTTTTGCAATTTTGCCCAAGAATTGGTATCGTCCGATTCCCAAGACCAAGAAACGCATGGCGCTGAAAGTTGCCTTGACAGACAGAGCGCGCGAAGGACGCATTTTTATCATCGAGTCACTGAACTTTGACAAACCGAGCACCAAAAATGCCCGCGATCTGATGCAGAAAATGCTTCCCAACAAAGGACGCAAACTCCTTGTAACTGACGGACACCACGTTCCGACCGTGAAGTCATTTGCCAATTTACCGGATGTAATGACTGACAGAGCGGACGGGCTGTTTGCCTATGAAATCCTGAAAAGCAGCTATGTCCTGCTGACCCAGGATGCCCTGAACAAAGTGGAGGAGGTATTCAAATCATGATCCATCCGCGTGAAATCATCATATCGCCGCTGCTGACGGAGAAATCCGGCAACCAGATGGCAAGCTATAATTCATACACTTTCAAGGTCAGTATGAATGCCAATAAGATCGAGATCAAGAAAGCCATCGAAAGAATCTTTTCGGTCAGAGTCTTGAGCGTCAATACCATAACGATGCTGGGCAAACCCAAGAAACTTGGCAAATACAGCGGCAAACGCCCTGACTGGAAAAAAGCCATAGTAACTTTGAAGCCCGGCGATAAAATCGCAGAATTTGAAGGGTAGGGAGTAAACAATGCCAGTTAAAAAATACAAACCCGTGACTCCTTCCATGAGATTCCGCACCGGTTACACCTTTGATGAGATAACCACGGACAAGCCTGAAAAATCTCTGCTCAGACCCATCCGTAAAACTGCGGGACGCAATAATACCGGACGCATCACCTGCCGTCACAGAGGCGGCGGACATCGTCGTCACTACAGAATTATAGATTTCAAACGCAACAAGTTTGATATTCCGGCCAAAGTTGCGAGCATTGAATATGATCCCAACCGCACAGCCAGAATCGCTTTGCTGCACTATGTTGACGGCGAAAAGCGCTACATTTTGGCTCCGGACGGACTGAAGGTCGGAGATAAAATATTATCGGGTATGAACGCTGTGGAAATCAAGGTGGGAAACTCCATGCCTCTGGACAGAATCCCTTTGGGCTCATTTGTGCACAACATCGAACTCAAGAGTGGAAGAGGCGGTCAGATTGCACGCAGCGCCGGAACTTACGGTCAGGTTGTGGCAAAAGACGGTGACTATGTTCACATCAAAATGCCGTCCAACGATGTGCATTTAATCCGCAAGGAATGCCTCGCCACCATCGGTCAGGTCAGCAATACCGACCACAATCTGATTCATCTCGGCAAAGCCGGACGCAAGCGCTGGATGGGCATCCGTCCCACTGTGCGCGGCGTGGTTATGAATCCTGTGGACCATCCCATGGGTGGTGGAGAAGGAAAATCCTCCGGCGGACGTCATCCCGTTTCTCCCTGGGGCAAGCCTGCCAAAGGCGGCAAGACCCGTAAGAGAAATAAATACTCCGATAAATACATCGTAAAATCAGAGAAGAAGAGATAGGAGGAGAAATTAAATGTCAAGATCAATAAAGAAAGGACCCTTTGTAGACGGACACCTCCTGAAGAAAGTTGAAGTCCTGAACGTAGATAATAAAAAGTCCGTAATCAAGACCTGGTCAAGACGCTCGACCGTGACTCCGGACTTTATAGGACACACTTTTGCCGTGCATAACGGTCATAAGTTTGTGCCGGTCTATGTAACGGAAAATATGGTCGGACACAAGCTGGGCGAATTTTCACCCACCAGAACCTACCGCGGTCACAAAGAGAAAAAGGTAAAGAAATAGGAGACTATGATGGAAGCAAAAGCCACTCTCAGATTTGCCCGTGGTTCAGCCCGCAAGGTGCGTTTGGTTCTGGATCAGATCCGCAATAAAAGAGTTCCCGAAGCTCAGAATATCCTGCGTTTTTCACGCAAGAGAGCTTCCGTGAATGTGGGCAAACTGCTCGCCTCTGCTGTTGCCAACGCTACTCAGAAAGAACCTAAGCTTGATATAAACGAGGTCTTTGTCACCAAAGCCATGGCTGACGAAGGTCCCACCATGAAAAGATATATGCCCAGAGCCCAGGGAAGAGCATTCCTGATTCGTAAAAGGACATGCCACATTTCTCTGGAGCTGAAGAATATCGAGTAGGAGGATTCACTTGGGACAAAAGATAAATCCAACCCTGTTTAGACTTGGAATTAATAAAGAAACAGAATCAGTCTGGTATTCACAAGGCATGAACTATGTGGAATTCCTCCAGGAAGATATCAAAGTCCGGAGATATATTCACAAGAGATTGTCTGACAAGATGATATCTTTGGTCAAGATTTTCCGCAAGACCAATTCTATTGTCATCGATATCTATACTGCCAGACCGGGTATGGTAATCGGAAAAAAAGGTGAGGACATTGATAAGCTCCGCAATGAGCTGAACGTCCTGATCAACAAGACCAGAACCACTCCGATCACCGTGTCCATCAATATTCAGGAAATCGATAAGATGTGGCTGGACGCCAGTCTTGTCGGTCAGGAAATTGCCCGTCAGCTGGAACAGCGCGTATCCTTTCGCCGTGCCATGAAAATGTCCATGCGCAACGTAATGAAAGAAGGAGCGCTGGGCGTGAAGGTTCAGGTTTCAGGTCGCTTAGGCGGCGCTGAAATAGCCAGAACCGAACGTTACAAGCAGGGCAGAACCCCCTTGCACACCATCCGTGCCGATATCAATTATGCTTTGGTGGAAGCCAATACCACCTATGGCGTAATCGGCATCAAGGTGTGGATTTACAAGGGCGACATCCTGAGCTAAGGAGACTAAGAGAAATGTTAGCACCAAAGAAAGTTAAATATCGTAAACAGATGCGTGGCAGACGCAGCGGTCTGGCGTGGACAGGTTCAGAAATCAACTATGGTGATTATGGTCTGCTTGCCTTGGAAGATGCCTGGATAACCAGCCGCCAGATTGAAGCCGCCCGTATTGCCATCACACGTCATATGAAGCGTGTCGGAAAAGTCTGGATCAGAATATTTCCCGATAAGCCGGTCACCAAAAAGCCTCTGGAAACCCGTATGGGAAAAGGTAAGGGCGCACCGGAATATTGGGTGGCAGTGGTTCAGCCCGGCAGGATTCTGTTTGAAGTGGAAGGCGTTGACCTGAAAACAGCAAAGGAAGCCATGCGTCTGGCAGCACACAAATTACCCATCAAAACACGCTTCATCGGTCGTGAAGGAGTGGAAGTATGAAGATAGAAGAAATTCGCGAATTGAATATCTCTGAGCTTAATCACAAGCTGGAAGAACTGCGCACCGAGCTGTTTAACCTGCGTTTCCAGAAAGCCAAGAACCTGCTGGATAAGGTTGACAGACTCAGACTGGTCAGAAGAGAAATAGCACGCGTGTTGACTGTAATGAAGCAAAAGCAAAAGGCGCAGTGAGGTGAAAGATGTCATTTAGCAGAAAAAAGATAAACCAAGGTATCGTTGTCAGTGACAAGAATGAGAAGACGATTGTCGTCAAGGTTGAGCGTCAGTTTATCCATCCGCTCTACAAAAAGACGGTCAGACGCCACAAGAAATTCATGGCACACGATGAGAACAGCGAAGCGCATGAAGGGGACATCGTTCAGATTTCTGAATATCGTCCTATGAGTGCGCGTAAGCGTTGGATTCTGCACAAAGTTGTAGAAAGAAGAAAGTAAGGGGTTTTGGAATGATTCAAGCTCAAACCATGGTGAATATCGCCGATAACTCCGGTGCCAAGAAAGCCCAGTGCATAAAGGTTTTGGGCGGCACCAGACGCAAGTATGCCTCCCTGGGAGACATAATTGTCGTAGCGATAAAGTCCGCCTCTCCAGGCGGTAAAGTAAAAAAGGGGACGGTCGAGCGGGCTGTGATAGTCCGTGTTTCCAAAGAAGTCCGTCGTCCGGATGGTTCATACATCAGATTTGAAGATAATGCAGCAGTCATTATCGACGACAAGCAAGAACCCAAAGGAACCCGTATTTTTGGACCGGTAGCCAGAGAATTGCGTGAACACGCTTTCACGAAAATCATCTCATTGGCGCCGGAAGTGATTTAGGAGGATATAATGGCAGGATTACATGTAAAAAAAGGTGATATGGTTGTCGTTATTTCCGGTCCGTACAAAGGAACCAAGGGACGTGTCCTGAAGTCTTTTCCCAAAACCGGCAAGGTGATAGTGGAAAAGGTTCACATGATCAAAAAGCATGCCAAACCGTCTCAGCGCAATCCTCAGGGCGGCATCATTCACAAGGAAGCTCCTCTGAATGCATCCAACGTAATGCTGTGGAACGAGAAACTGGGAACAGTGACCAAAGCTGTCTATGTTGATCGTGAAGGAAAGCGTGTCCGGATCTGCAAAAAATCCGGTGACGAGTTATAGAGGTTGTGATGAATAGGATAAAAGAAAAATTTAATTCTGAAGTCAAAACTGCCATGACCAAGAAATTCGGTTATAAAAATGCGAATCAGGTGCCCAAACTGAACAAGATAATTGTCAGCATGGGTGTGGGACAGGCGACTCAGAACAAGGCTCTGCTTGATAATGCAGTGAAGGATATTGAAATGATCACCGGTCGCAAAGCAATTGTGACCAAAGCCCGCAAGTCAATTTCTAATTTCAAACTGCGTCAGGGCATGCCGATTGGCTGCAAAGTCACGCTCAGAGATGAGGTGATGTATGAATTTTATGATCGTCTCATAGCGATTGTGATACCCCGCATCAGGGACTTTCGTGGTGTTTCCACCAGCGCCTTTGACGGCAGGGGAAACTATTCCATCGGACTGAAAGAACAGACCGTGTTCCCGGAAATCGAATTTGATAAGGTTGATGCTATCCGCGGTCTCAATATTAACATAGTAACAACCGCCACAAGTGATGAGGAATGCCGCGAGCTTCTAACCGAACTCGGCATGCCCTTCCAGAAACCCGAAAATTAAAGGAGTATGCTTTGGCTAAAACATCATTGATTATTAAGCAACAGAGAACTCCCAAGTTCAAAGTCAGAAAGTATAACCGTTGTCTGATCTGCGGTCGCCCCAGAGCTTATATGCGCACTTTCGGCATGTGCCGTCTGTGCTTCCGTAAATATGCTTCCAACGGGCAGATTCCAGGCATTACCAGAGCTAGCTGGTAATAGCTAAGACAAATGAACTATAAGATAAGGAGAAAGAAATGAGCGTAAGTGATCCGATAGCTGATGCATTGACCAAAATCCGCAATGCATATCGTGCCGGGCATACGCATGTGGTATTAAATCACAGTAGTTTATTGGAAAACATTGTGAAAATACTGACAGAAGAGAGTTACATGAATAGTTATCAGGTTCTGGAAAAGGCTCCTGAACAGCGGGTCAACTACCGCAGAATTCATGTCACCCTGCGTTATACAAATACCGGCGATCCAATCATCAGAGGAATCGAAAAGATTTCCAAACCGGGACGCCGCGTCTATGTCAAAGCAGACAACCTGCCTTCGGTTTATAATAATACCGGCTGTGCAATCATTTCCACCAGCATGGGTGTGATGGCTGATCGTGATGCCAGAATCAAACGTGTGGGTGGCGAATTCATCTGCAAGGTCTGGTAGGGGAGGACAGCATGTCAAGAGTAGGTAATTTACCGATTAAGCTTCCTTCCGGAGTCACAGTAGAAATCAAGAACAGCCATCTGACCGTGAAAGGCAGGCTGGGCTCACTAGAGTATGAGCTGCTGCCCGGCATCACTATTGAGACAGAGGATGGTCTGGTTAAAGTTAAAAAAGCGGAAGAGACCAAAGATATGAGAGCTAAGCATGGACTAAGCAGAGCGCTCATTCAGAATATGATTACCGGAGTCAGTGAAGGATTTGAAAAAATACTGCACGTGATCGGCACCGGCTATTCTGCAGAAAAGGTCGGTCCCTGGCTCAAACTGACCCTGGGTTATTCACACGATACGATGCTCTTTGTTCCGCAGGGCTTAACTGTCGAAACAGAAGCAGTTCCCAGATCCAAGGGTACCAAAGCCGACCTGCAGAGCATCATCCGCATCAAAGGAATTGACAAGCATTTGGTGGGTCAGTTTTCTGCCGAAGCCAGAGCTGTTCGTCCTCCTGAAAACTACAAAGGCAAAGGCGTCCGCTACCACGATGAAAAAGTGGTTATCAAAGCCGGAAAAGCCGGAGCCAAATAAGGGGTAGCAGAATGGTTAAAGAAAATCATAAAGTAAAAAATAGAAAACGTAGTCGCCGCAGAGCAGCAATCCGCAAGCATTTGTATGGGACAACAGAAAGACCGAGACTGGTTATTTTCCGTAGTCTCAAACACATATATGCTCAGATTGTTGATGATGACAAGGGTAACACACTTTGTGCCATGTCCTCCAAAGCGAAGGATTTTGTGGCAGAAGCCGGAAAGAAGAAGACCGAAATCAGTTTTCAGATCGGAGAACTGCTGGGCTCCAAAGCTCTGGCATCCGGAATCACCAAGGTCGCTTTTGACCGTGCAGGGTATAAGTATCACGGCAGGGTCAAAGCTCTTGCCGAAGGCGCCAGAAAAGCAGGCTTGGTCTTTTAAGGGAGATTATGATGAATTATGATCAGAAAAACTATGAAGAAGAAAAACTGCTCGAAAAGATAATCGACACCAAGCGTGTTGCCAAGGTCGTGAAAGGCGGACGTAACTTCAGTTTCAGCGCCATCGTTGTAGTTGGCGATAAAAACGGAAAAGTGGGCGTCGGAACCGGCAAAGCCAATGAAATCGTGGATGCCATTCGCAAAGCCAAAGAGAAGGCAACGAAGGCAATGTTCACGGTGCCCATTGTCAAAGGCACTGTTCCGCACGAAATTATCGCCCGTTACGGAGCCAGCAGAGTGATGATAAAACCTGCGTCCGAAGGAACGGGAATTATCGCCGGCGGCACCACCCGCGCTATCTTTGAAGTGGCAGGAATCGAAAATATTCTCTGCAAGTCCCTGGGTTCCAACACGCCCTGCAACGTGGTCAAAGCTACGATTGACGGGCTTAAAGCCATGCGGACAATTGCCGATGTGGCAGCCCTGCGCGGCAAAACCATAGCCCAGTTGACAGGCAGAGAACCCAAAGAGCAGGTCAAAGTTGAAATCGAAACTCCCGAGCCTGAAGTTGCTGAACCACAGACTCCTGAGGAGGCATAATGAAGATAAAAGTTACTCAAATACGCAGTCAGATTGGTCATCAGGAAAGGCACAAGCTGGTGGTGAAAGCTCTCGGTTTGGGCAAAATCGGCAAGAGCCGCATTCATGATGACAATCCTGTTATCCGTGGTATGATTGAAAAAGTGAAATTCCTGGTCAAAGTGGAAAACGTCGATCAGGACACTGCTTCAGCTAAGTAGGAGTTTAAACTATGTTAACATTAAGTAATTTGAAAAGACCCGCAGGATATAAAAAGAAAAAGAGACTTGGCAAAGGTCAGGGTTCAGGTTGGGGACATCAGGCCGGACGTGGTCACAAAGGCACCAAAGCCCGCGCCGGCGGAAGAGTTCCAGCCTGGTTTGAAGGCGGTCAGATGCCGATTCAAAGACGCCTGCCCAAACGCGGTTTCAAGAATATCTTCAAGGTCGAATATCGCATCCTGAATCTGAGCCGCTTGCAGGAATTTGATGAAACCGAATGGGACATCGCCAAACTTGAAGAGAAAGGCTTGATTATAGCAAAAGGCAAGAAACTCGGATATCCGGTCAAAATACTTGCCGGTAAAGCAGATGAATTCACCAAAGCCGTGAATATCAAAGCCAATGCATTTTCTGTAAATGCAGTGACATTGATTGAAAAGAACGGTGGTAAGGCGGAGGTAATCTAACTTGTTAAACACTATAGCGAATGTTTTCAGAGTTCCGGATCTTAAGAAGAAGATTCTTTTCACAGCTCTGTTTCTGGTGCTGTACCGCCTGGGAAGTTTCATTCCCACTCCGGGAATCAATGCCTCGGCGCTGCAGGGATTTTTTGAATCTGCTCAATCACAGGGCAACAATCTGTTTGGATTGCTGGACCTGTTTGTGGGCGGTAACTTTGAAAGAGCTTCCGTTTTCGCTTTGGGAATCATGCCCTACATCACGGCATCAATCGTTATCCAACTGCTGGGAAGCATCATTCCCTATTTTGAAAAGCTGAGAAAAGAAGGCGCTGACGGTCAGAAAAAACTGAATCAGATCACCCGTTACGGAACTGTCGGCATAGCAGCCTTCAATTCCATTGCCATCGCTCTGTGGCTGACCAGCCTGTCCAGCGGCGGAACACCTGTAGTTCCCAATCCCAACATTCTGTTTTATCTGACCTGTGTGATTACCCTGATTACGGGAACAATGATAGTCATGTGGTTGGGAGAACAGATAACGGAATTTGGAATCGGCAACGGAATCTCGCTGATAATTTTTGCCGGTATCATTGCCAGATATCCTCAGGGATTCATTAATATGTATCAACTGGTGGCCAATGGCTCACTCAGTATTCTCAAAGCCCTTTTGGCGTTGGTGGTTATGGTTGCTGTCACTGCTGCCGTGATTCTGGTCACTGAAGCAGTCCGCAAGATTCCCGTGCAGTACGCCAAGCGTATTGTCGGCAGAAAAGTTTATGGCGGACAGAGCACCTATATTCCCCTGCGTGTCAATACTGCCGGTGTTATTCCCATAATTTTTGCCCAGTCCGTATTGATGTTTCCCGCCACGATTGCTTCGTTGTTTGGACGCAGTGGCGGATTTTGGGAGATTTTGGTCGGCTGGTTATCACCGGGAGCGCTTTTATATACAGTAATTTATGTTACATTAATCGTCTTTTTTGCTTATTTCTATACAGCGATAGTGCTTAACCCGACAGAAATGGCAGAAAACATGGTAAAATACGGCGGACACATCCCAGGCAAGAAACCCGGCAAGAAGACTGCTGAATATATCAACAGCGTTCTGACCAGGATTACTCTGCCCGGCGCTATCTTCTTTGCTTTTGTAGCGCTCATTCCGGAAATGATGTCCCTATGGCTGGACCTGCCTTTCTATTTTGGCGGCACCGGTCTGATCATTGTTGTGGGCGTTGCCCTTGACACATTGCAGCAGATTGAATCTCATCTGGTGATGCGTCACTATGACGGATTTATGAAGAAAGGCAAGCTGCGCGGTCGCTCGAGTTAAACTATGATATATCTTAAATCTCCAGAGGAAATCAAGAAAATCAGACAAAGCTGCCTGATTATTGCCAGATTATTGGACAGCCTTAATGAGCTGATCAAGCCCGGCATTTCCACCTGGGAGATAGATAATTTTACCGACAGCTTTATCAGACAGCAGGGCGCAGTTCCATCCTTCAAAGGATATACTGTTCCCGGTCTGCCGCCTTTTCCGGCTGCTATTTGTGCTTCTGTGAATTCTGTCATTGTGCACGGAATTCCCTCCCCCAAAGTCATTCTTAAAGATGGCGATATTTTGGGTGTTGACGTGGGTGTTTATCTGGATGGCTATCATGGCGACGCAGCCTGTACTTATGTGGTAGGCACAGTATCCGAGCTGGCACAGAAGCTGCTGCAGGTTACCAGCAAGTCTTTGGATTTGGGTATCAAAGCTGCAGTAGTTGGCAACAGGGTTGGCGACATATCTGCCGCCATAGGTGATTATGTTTCCGCCCATGGATTTTATGTGGCAGATAATCTGACCGGACACGGCATTGGCAGGGAGTTGCATGAATCACCCCAGGTGCCGAATTCCGGACACAAAGGAAAAGGACCGCGGCTGCAGAAAGGCATGACCATTGCCATAGAACCGATGGTCAATGTTGGCACCAATCATGTCCATGAACAAGGCTGGGAGTTTTCTACGGCAGATAATTCCCTCTCTGCCCATTTCGAGCATACGATTCTGATTACGGATGGGCAGCCTGAAATTCTAACCCGTATTTAGGATAATAATTCAGAGGAAATGAATGGGAAAATCCGGTGTTATCGAAGTTGAAGGCGTAGTCAAAGAAGCCTTGCCCAATACCCAGTTTAAAGTGGAATTGGAAAATGGTCATGAGATTTTGGCACACAGTTCCGGCAAGATGAGAATGAATTATATACGCATCCTGCCCGGAGACAAAGTAAAGATTGAATTGTCACCTTACGATTTGACCCGGGGTCGAATCACTTACAGATATAAATGAAACGGACGGACAGTCCGAACAGTTTATAACCTGTCTCAGACGACGGGTTGATACGCAGGAGTTAATGATGAAAGTTAAAGCATCGATCAAAGTAATCTGCAAGGATTGCAAAATTATCAAACGGCATGGCGTTGTCCGCGTGATTTGCAGCTCAAATCCCAAGCATAAACAACGACAGGGATAACCAGAGGAGGATAAATTTGGCACATATTGCTGGTATTGAAATTCCCAAAACAAAAAGCGTGGTTATTGGTCTGACTTATATATACGGCATCGGCAGATCCCTTGCCAAGAATATCGTCAAAAAAGCCAATATCGATGAAAACAAAAAAATCTCCGAGCTCACGGTTGACGAAGAAAAACTGCTTCGTGACCTGGTTCAGCACGAGTATGTGGTGGAAGGAGCCCTCAGAACCCAGGTTGCTATGAATATCAAGCGCCTGATGGAAATCGGCAGCTATCGCGGCATGAGACACAAACGCGGTCTTCCGGTCCGGGGTCAACGCACTCACACCAATGCCCGCACCCGCAAGGGACCAAGAGCCGGCGGAATTAAGAAGAAGAAATAGGAGCAGGTTAATGGCAAAGAAAACAAGAGTTAAGAAAAAACGCGTTCGTCTGGCTTTTGACGAAGGAATGGTCTTTGTGCATTCCAGTTTCAACAATACGATAGTATCGTTTGCTGACAAAGCCGGCAATGTCTTAGCCTGGTCCAGCGGTGGTAAAATCGGCTACAAAGGCTCACGTAAAAGCACGCCTTTTGCAGCTCAGCTGGCAGCGGAAGAAGTGGCGAAAGCTGCTCTGGAAATGGGCGTCTCCAAGGTCGGAGTGATTGTCAAAGGTCCCGGCGGCGGACGTGAATCTGCCATCCGGGCTATCAATGCTGCAGGACTCAGGGTTACCATGATCAAAGACGAAACCCCGATTCCTCACAACGGTTGCCGTCCACCCAAAACGAGACGTATTTAAGGAGCTAAAGAGAATGGCAAGATATACAGGACCCAAAGCAAAATTGTGCCGCCGTTTCGGTGAAAACTTATTCGGCACTGCCAAATACGACCGCATCTTAGGCAAAAGGAATTTCCCCGCCGGTCAGCATGGCAAATCCTTCCGCCGCAAAATCAGCGATTATGGTTTGCACCTGAAGGAAAAGCAGAAACTCAGACTCACCTATTGTCTGTTGGAAAAGCAGTTCCACAACTATTTCGTCAAAGCTGAAAAAATGCAGGGCGTCACCGGCGACAACCTCATGCAAATGCTGGAACGCCGTCTGGACAATGTTGTTTATCGTCTCGGCTTTGCTGTGACCAGGATGCAGGCGCGCCAATTTGTCAATCACGGACACTTCACTGTCAATGGCAAAAAAGTTGATATCCCGTCCCTGTTGGTAAAACCGGGCGACCTTATAGAAGTCAAAGAAAAGAGCCGCGGCAACTCTATGATTCAGGACGCCATGGCACGCACGGAAGCCACTTCGCCCTATAGCTGGCTGAGTGTCGATAAATCAAGTATGAATGGTCAATTCCTGTCTGTTCCTGCTGCTGCGGATATTCCCAGCACAGTTGACGTCAGATTGATTGTTGAGTTCTACTCTAAGTAGCGCCGGACTTAAAGAAGAAAGGAGTCTGTTTATGTTGTTTTTAGAACCCTTACAGATGGCCGAAAATGTGGAGGCCGATGAATCCACCTATTCCAGAACCTATGGCAGATTTGAAATAGGTCCTCTGGAACCAGGTTACGGCACCACTATCGGCAACACCTTACGTCGTGTCCTGCTGTCTTCGATTCAGGGTGCAGCTGTCCGTCACGTACGCATTGAAGGTTTGCATCACGAATTTACGCCCATCCCGGGTACGAATTCTGATTACATTGACCTGATCCTGCGTCTCAAACAGCTTGTCTGCCAGACCAATGTCATTGACGAAGTCAAGATTGAACTGGAGCACAAAGGCAAAGGCGTGGTCACAGCTGCTGAAATCAGAGAAACTGCTGATGTCAGAATAATCAACCGTGATTTATACCTGCTGGAAGTGACTGAGGATATAGACCTGAAAATCGAACTCTGGATCGGCATCGGTAGAGGCTATGTGTCTGCAGATAAACAGGATGTGGAAGGCAAACCGGTGGGTGCTATTCCCATCGATTCTATCTATTCTCCCATTCTGAAGGTCAATTTCTCCGTGACCCATCAGCGCGTGAAAGAAAGAATGAATTATGACAAACTGATTCTGGAAGTCTGGTCCAACGGCGCCTACGAACCCAAGCACGCTCTTTTCCTGTCTGCCAAAATTCTGAAGGATATGTTCAGCAAGCTCTGCCTCTTTGAAGTCGAGCCTGAATACATCCGCGACGTGCAGCTCGATCCTGAACTGGAAGAGCTGGAACGCATTATGAAGATGAGCGTCAAGGAAATAGAGCTCACCGTCCGTGCCGCCAATTGCCTCGACCAGGCAAACATCTATTTTATTGGCGAACTGGTCGGCAAGAGTGAAGCAGAGATGCTGAAATTCCGCAATTTCGGCAAGAAATCCCTGGAAGAGATTGTCCAGAAACTTAAGAAATATGATTTGACCCTGGGAATGGATGTGGACAGCATCAACCGCAGAATCAGTGATGCCCGCAGCCGTGGCGTGCCGGCTTTTTCCAAGCCTGAAGAGGAAGTCAAAGCCACTCCTCCCAAAAAGGAAAAAGCAGTAAAAGCGGAAAAGACCGTCAAGGCGGAGAAAACCGTTAAGGAAAAGCCCGTGAAAGTGGAAAAGAAAGCTCCCGCCAAGGCTGAAAAAGCTCCTGGCAAAACTGTCACTCCGCCCCGCAAACCTGTTCCCAGTGCTACTAAAAAGAAGGTGAAATAATGCGACACAGACTTGAAGGAAGAAAATTCGGAAGGGAAAAAGCTCACCGGACTTCTTTGTTCCGCAATTTAGTCAAATCCATGATTGTCAGCCCTCAAGGCAGAATCGAGACCACAGAAGCCAAAGCCAAGTCCCTGCGCAGTTATGTGGACAGGCTCATCACTTATGCCAAGAAAGATTCCGTGGCTTCCAGACGCCTCGCCTACAGCGTTTTGGGCAATCGCACTTTGGTCAAAAGACTGTTTGAAGAAGTAGCGCCTCTGATGGCTGACCGCGCAGGCGGATACACCCGCATCCTGAAAACAGGCTACCGTAAAGGCGATTCAGCTCCCATGGCAATCATTGAATTTGTCAAACCGGAAGTTCATCATGAGGATAAAAAACACGCTGATGACAAGAAAGCCAAAGCTCCGAAAAAAGCCGGTGCTGTAAAGAAAACTGCCGCTGAAACCAAACCCAAAGCAGAAAAGAAACCTAAAGCTGAAGTGAAACCCAAAGCTGAAAAGAAAGCTGCAACGGAAAAGAAAGCTGTAACAGAAGAGAGAGCTGCAACAGAAGAGAAAGCTTTAACTGAAAAAATCAAAGCTTCCGACCTGCTTGACAAACCCAAAAATGAAGCAATAGAAACTGTGAAAAAACCCTTGTATAAAGTGCCTAGAGATACTCCGAAAGAAAAAGGCTAACTGATTATTTATCATATAAAAAAGCCCTGCCCAACCGCAGGGCTTTTTTCAGAAGGAGCTTTTCTCCCAGCCCCGGCTCATTCATCATAACTTACTATTTAACAATATATTACCCGGAGATAACCGCTCCCATGCCCTTATACTCCGGTTAAACATAGGTTAAACCCAGGTTATTATGTAAGGAGGGGGTAAGGGTGATCAGTTATCCGTTATCAGTTAAGGGACTTCACACAGCGACACAGAGGATCAAAGAGAGCCACGGAGGTTTCTTGCATTAGAGGTCAAATTATCCAGTTTGGACTTCAAAAAAGCTTGCTCTGACAACATTGAAGTCCAAAGCCCTGAAACTGCATACCAAGTGATAATTTGCCTTGGCTTTGAACTCCAATGTCGTCACTATCGGGAGTCCTTTTTGCCAACGATATCTGAAAAATGTATGTTGATATTGGGCAAAATGGACTTCGGCAAAACGCCTGATAGCTGGAAACTAAATCTCACCTCTGCATAAATTACCACTCGCGAAGTCCAAAATTCCCTTTGCCCATCTATCTCTCACAAATCTGCCCTGGAATTTTGAAGTCCTGCAGGTAATCGTGTCAGTCTGAGCCTGGTCAAAGACTTGGACACAAAAGGCTTGTCTTACATTTCGACTAAGCTCAATGTGACACGCTTT
>JAWOHU010000122.1:0-14581 GCA_046485025.1 Cloacimonadaceae bacterium (SeqCode)
TCGCTTCCAAATCAGTTACAGTATGTAGAGGGTAGTGTTTTCAGGGAGGTTCTCTCAAACTCATATTCTCTACATTTTCATTTAAAATTAGTGCTCCATAATATGTCAAGAAAAATTATATTCATTTCACAAGTAACAACATATATCAATATCATGTAGTTATTGTTTTATACCAATATTCAGGACTGGAATTTCCAGCACTGATGATATTTCAAATGAGCGAGACAGCTATGTTCAAGCACAATGTTAGAGACAAGTAGCAAAACAGCTTAAGAACTCAAGGCAAGTGACCTTGCTCCAGCCAGTTAATTTTTTTGATGAACAGCCTGGACACCTTGCTGTCACTGTAACCTGAGCTCTCTCCCAGAATGAAAACTGGCTTGTCTTTGATCGAAATTATCTGTTTTTCAAGGTCAGAATCACTGCCGGGGAGAGATTTTTTGCCTGCCAAACTGCCATCAAAATTGTAGGATAAAAGCTCAGCCAGAATGCCTTCTGCGCCATCATCTTTGTCATACCTGGTTTTGGCAAGGACGTGAAATTTCCCGTCTGCAATCAGCAGGTCAATCAGCCGAAAGTCCTTGGCAGCAAGGATATCAGTCACTTTGATGAGAGGCTTGCCCAGGTCAGTTAAATCCACCACTTCCAGCAGACTGTCTTCTTTGACAGCGCCATAAAGTTTATTTTCATAATACTTTAAAGCCGTAATATCGGTGGCAACCTGAGTCCGGAAAACTTCTTTCAAATCAGTCTGCGGAGTGTACTGAAAGAAGGAGCAGCCAAACTCTTTATCATAAGCCACCACACTGATAATCGAGTCGGCAGGGTCGGCTGCCACAGCATTGATAACCAGGTTTTTCTGTCTGATAAAGCGGATTGAGGTCTGCAAAACTTCTGCAGTCAGCAAGTCTATTTTTGACAGAGACAGCATTTTTTCTCTGCTGTCGATAAAACTGAGATATAGTTTGTCTCCACTAATAAAAGTCTTTAGAGAAGTTCCGCTTTCCAGCTTTAAATCCACTTTTTTTGATTCAAGCAAAGCACCATCCTGATCTATCCTGAGGATGAAAGGCGCCTCAGATTGCTGTTCCTGACTGGTCAGAACCACATAGTAGTGATTTTGATATGAACTGATTTGATGAGTTCTGAGAGCTTGAATTTCTTTATTGCGCTTCAGAATATCCAGTTTTGATTTTTTTCCTAGAGTAAAAGTCTGCTCCCAAACAAAATTGCCATCAGAGGAAAGCTTAATTATAGATACTTTGTCCGGCTTTCCTGCTTCAGGACTGATTATAGAAGCTATCAGAACAGCGCCGTCTTCAGTCTGACAGGCTGTACTGTGACTATAATTTCCCTGCTTAGAACCAATCAGAATCGTGTTATCATTTATCTGCTTAGTGCTTTCCTGAATTTGAGTTTCGGAACTGCTAAAATATATAATAAAAACCAACAGAGCCAAACTCAATGCCAAAGCAATCAGACCAATCAATCTGTATCTTTTCATAATTTTTTCCTACTGTTGTTCAAAGGTTCCTCATCACAAAACCGCGTAAACGCGGAACTACAAACCTGTCCCGTAGAGCAGGATGATGCGCAAGCGCATGAGAGAAGTTTCAATCCTGCTTTCACACAGCTTTGGAAAGCTGCGCTACAGAAAGGGTTCCAGCCACAGTTCAACTGCTTCGGCAAAGCCGTCAGCATTGTGGTCTGAAACAACTTTATACTTTCTTTTCAGAGGCGGCGGCGCATTGGATGTGACATAAGAATGCTGCGTCAGTTTCAGCATTTCGCTGTCATTGTAATCATTGCCGACCACCATCAGCTGACTTCTCTCCAGACCCAATAAATCAAGCAAAAACTGGACTGCGCTGCCTTTGGAAACTTCCGGCGAAAAAATCTCCAGCCAGAGCGAATGATGGTCAAAGGGAGAAGTTGTTCTCACCACCTTGAGTGGCTCCAAAAGTTCTATCAGGCTCAGATAGAGGCTTTCATCCTGCTCGTCTGCAACCACCAGAAACTGCGTGCCTTCCTGCCAGGGCAGTTCAGATTTGCCGTCCCAGAGAAATCCGAATTCAGTGTAAACCCCCATCCTGCGGTTGAAATCAGGCAGTCCTTTTGCTCTCACAGCTACGAAATGATGATTGTCCGGAATGGGCGCATGGAACATAAAGTCTTCATTCAGTTTCAGCAGCTTTTTGAAAGTGCTCTGCACCAAAGCAGGACTGATGTGTTCAGACAAAATAATCTGTTGGGTCTGCCAATTTATAATGCCGGCGCCGGTGGTAAAAATCACGTAATCAAAGGGAATATTGGGTTCAATCACTTTTCTGAGGGAATAGAGAGACCTGCCGGTGGCAGCTACACGGCAGATATTTTGTTCACCTAATTGATTTAATGCCTGCAGATTGGGCGCTGAGATGGTGTGGTCCAGACAGAGCAGAGTGCCGTCCAGATCAGTCACGCACATCTGCCGGAATTTATGTTTGATATGATTTTCCATGCTTAAGATAAGGTTTTTAAGACCCTCGGCAGCAGCTTCAAAGCCTGTTCCAGACGGATTCCTTCTCTGGCAGGGGAGTTTTGTTCCATGGTCAATTGCATAGCCCGGCTGACAAAGCAGACAGTTTTATTGATAGCCCGGGAGAGCTCTACACCCTTTAGCAGCAGAGCCAGCAGGACGCAGGCAAAGATATCTCCCGAGCCGGGATATATCACTGGCAGATAGTTGCAGAAGGCTCTGTAAAAGCTGTCTGTGTCTTTGTCATAACAGATGACGGAAGTGCGGTCAGGATTTTCAAAAACGGGAACGTTGGTGATTATCACCTGGCGGGGACCCAGGTCTGATAAGCGTTTGCACCACTGTTTTGCTAACCAGGCCGGAACCTGGTTCTGATATTTTTCTCCCAGTAAAAAGGCAGCTTCGGTTAAGTTTGGAGTGATGATATCGGCATGTGTAATCAGTTTTTTCATAGATGCAATTATGCTTTTTCTGAAACAGGCATAGAGCTTTCCATCGTCTGCCATAACGGGATCAACCAGAATCAGAGTTTTATTTTTCTTGAATTTCTGCATCGCTTCAAGGACAATTTCCACCTGCTCGGGACTGCACAGAAAACCGCTGTAGATGGCATCAAAAGAGAGTTTAAGCTGTTTCCACTGCTGCAGAAAACCGTTCAGATGACTGGTCATTTCCACCAGTTGGAAACCATTCTGCTCCGTATTGGAAGACAGAATCGCTGTTGGCAGAGCTGTAACGCCAATGCCGTAATAGTTCAGAATGGGAATTATCGCCATCAGTGAGGTGTGACTGTGCCCGGACAGGTCATGAATGGCGAGAACCCTCTGCTGTTCAGCTTTTTTGACTGTGGTTGAATTATCTTTTTTCATTCTTAGCTCTCAAAATTCCTGTAAACAAGGACGCCCGGCTGTCATAAACTGTCAAGCAAAAGGGACCTGACAGTTTTCAGTTGCAGTCTGTTTTTCCAGCTTCCTGCAAGGAAAAAGCTTGACATCTGATAGATGTTTGATTTTAAAAGATTATAGGGTTGTTTGTGTTGATATTCTTACGATCCTGAATCGTAACAACCTGAAATTAAAGATAATTACTGAACTCAGAAGGAGTTAGTATGGACAAGCAGTTTTTCAAGCAGTGCAAGTTATTCGTCAATCTGCCGGACGAGGAACTGAACTCGATTATAGAGGGTTTGGAGACCACTACCATCCCCTGCGGAAAATCAGTTATCGCAGAGCATACAGCCGGCGACAGCCTCTATGTCATCATCAAAGGCACGGTGGAAATCAATAAGGAAATCACTAAAAGTGAAGATAATGTGCTGGCGCAGCTTAAGGTAATGGGACCTGGGGATTTCTTTGGAGAGATGGCATTGATAGACAATCAGCCGCGCAGTGCGGGAGCAATAGCTTTGGAGGATGTGGAACTTCTGGTGATTCCAAAGGATAGATTTCTGCGCATCGCCTATTCCAATCCCAGAGTGCTGTTTAACCTCATCAGCGCACTTTCCTGGCGGCTGCGTGATTCCAATGTCAAATTTGCCGAAGTGATGGAAAAACTCATTGCCCAGAACCGTCTGATGGCAGTCGGCATGGCAGCCAGCAAAATCATCCACGATATCAAAACTCCTTTGTCCATCACGGTTCTGACCGCTGAAATCATTAAGAAACTCTATCCTGAAAGCACAGAATTTGCGGAAAGTATTGTGCATCAAACCAATCTGATTGACCAGATGGTGCGCGAAATTCTGGACTTTGCCAAAGGCAACACAACTCCCATCAGCCCCAGAATGGTGAACCTGAACACTTTCCTGCTGGATTTGAAAGATACGTTTGGTCAGACTTTAGTCAACAGAGACATTGATTTTATCGTGGAAAACAGAGTTTTGGAAGAAGTCTGGATGGATGACACCAAAATCCGCAGAGTGCTGATCAACCTGCTCAAAAACAGCTCGGAAGCAATGACCAAAAAAGGTTACATCCGCATCGACGCCATGCTGGATGAGGACAATCTGGTGCTGGTCGTCAGTGATAACGGTCCCGGACTCAGCGACCATATGAAAGCAAATCTGTTCAGTCCGTTTTTGTCAGAAAACAAAGCGCATGGCACGGGACTGGGACTTGCCATCACTCAAAAGCTGGTGCATGAACACAGAGGCACGCTTGAATACAAACCCAATGAGCCGCACGGCGTGATTTTTATCATCAAGCTGCCGCAAAAGGATATAAAATAAATACTTGTCAAAAAACCTGCCTGAAATTTGTTTGGCTCAAAAGAATAACCGAGGACGGTGAAAAACAATGAGAATATGCGATATATGCGGAAAAGCACCAATGGTTGGCAACCATCGTTCACATGCTATGAATGCGACCAAACGCCGTTTTTACCCGAATTTGCACGAAATCAAAGGTGAATATAAAGGCAAAGTTGACAAGTATAAGATCTGCAGTTCATGTCTGAAAGCCAATAAAGTCAAGAAAATGGTCGGATAGCTGAAGTTTGATTTCAATGTTTAAAACCGCAATTTCGATTGCGGTTTTTTTTATGCCTTATTCCAGATCAGTTGCGCCACGATATCCCTTACGTCATCCAAAGCAAAACCCTTTCTGTATAAGGCCGTAAGGCATTTTTCATAGCACTCTCTTTTGTCCAGATGGCGATAGCGCAGATAGGCTTTTTCAGCCTGGGTTTGAATAATGGATTTCTGCATCTGAGGCGTAGTTAGTTCCTCCAGAATCGGTTCCCATAAAGCAGCCTTCAAGTGCTTTTCAATCAGTTTGCTCTTGATCTGCATAGAACTTTTCTGACGCTCCAGCATTGATTCTATCAGCACTGTGCAATATCTGGCATCGTCAATGAAACCTTTTTTCGATGCCTCGGCAATGCACTGCTCAATAATGGACTCGTGAAAGTGATGTTTCTTCAGATATTCCCTGCTTTCATTGTCAGCGCGTTCCTGTTTCGCCAGCCAGTCCAGAAGCTTGTTCCAGGCTGTCCTGGTGAGTTCGTCCTGCAGGAATTTTGCCTCTGAATCAGTGATTTCCACACTGCCGACGCGGTAATGAAAAAGCGTCCGGAGAGCTTTTTCAGAAAGACTTCCCCAGACGCTGTTATCAATCTTTATCAGGCAGTTGCGATCTTGCTCAGACTTCTTCCAGATTGTCAGAATCATTGTCTTCCGGTGCTACAGGAATGTTTTCAGGTTTGAGAACTGTTTTAAGCTGAGCCGAAACCTGATCAATGAGTTCCGGATTTTCTTTCAGATAAATCTTGGTTTTGTCAGCGCCCTGTCCCAGACGGGTTTCGCCATAAGAGAACCAGGAACCGCTTTTCTTGATGATGTCATGCTGGATTGCCATATCCAACAGGATGTCCAGATGCGAGATGCCTTCGCCAAAGATGATGGGAAATTCGATGGTCTTGAAAGGCGGAGCGAATTTGTTCTTCACAATCTTGACCCTGGTGCGGACGCCAATCACCTGATTTTCGCCTCCGGCATCTTTGATAGCGCCGGCATAACGGACTTCGATACGGACGGAAGAGTAGAATTTCAAAGCCACGCCGCCTGTGGTTGTTTCCGGATTTACAAAGGGCGGAGCGCCGATTTTCATTCTGGTCTGATTGATGAATATGACTGCAGTATTGGATTTGGAGACAATGGCAGTGAGCTTTCTGAGCGCTTGTGACATCAGTCTTGCCTGCAGTCCGACATGGCTGTCGCCCATGTTGCCTTCAATTTCCTGCCTGGGCACCAATGCTGCTACTGAATCCACCACTATCAAATCTACTGCGCTGCTTCTGACCAGGGTTTCCACAATTTCCAGAGCCTGCTCTCCACCATCGGGTTGTGAGAGCAGAAGATTTTCCGTATCGACACCCAGATTCTTGGCATAATAGACGTCCAGAGCATGCTCGGCGTCAATAAAGGCGACAGTGCCTTCCAGTTTCTGCGCCTGAGCCACAATATGCAGCGCCAGAGTGGTTTTGCCGGATGCTTCAGCGCCGTAAATTTCAGTAATTCTGCCTTTGGGAATACCGCCAATGCCCAAAGCCAGATCAAGGTTTATAGCTCCGGTGGGAATTACGTCCACAGCCGCTTTGGGATTGTCTCCCAAACGCATTAATGTGCCGATGCCGAATTTCTTCTCGAGTTGGGTCATCGCTGTTTTGAGTGCTGTGCCTTTTGTTTTTTCCAGCATTTATACCTCCAGGTTATTTATTTTATCATATTAAACTGCTGAATTGCAGTATAGACAGGTCCGTCCGGTTTCAGCACACTCTGATAGAAGGTCACAGTGTCATAGACAGCAGGCTCTTGAATCAGTTGCGACTGCATAATTTCCTGCTCCAGCCAGGCGGGCTGCTGCGTTTTGATTCTGCCCACTGTGATATGCAGTTTCAGGGATTTGGCATCAGGTTCGTAGCCGCACTCCCTGACCGCTCTGTTTAAGTCTTTGGCAAGCTGAAAAACGGCTTTGTCCTGCGTATCCAGCTTGACCCAGATCAGTCTTGGTTCCCGGGCAGGAAAAAGCTCGAAGCCAAGGCACTTCAGACTGAATGTAGAACTTTTTATGACCACATCAAAGATAGCTTTGCTAAGGTCGGGAATCTCCACAGTTTCCGTGTCACCAATGAAAAGCAGCGTCAGATGAAGGTTTTCCGGCTTCACCCAGTTGATGCCATTTCTGTGTGCCCGGCTCCATAAATTCAGGTATTGCAGAATATCCTGCTTATGGATTTCAGGCAGTTCCAGCGCCACAAACGTTCTCAATTTCATCAGTTCTATAATGCTCGCAAACTATTCTTATCTCTTGTAACCGATGTCCTGCAGGAATTTCTTGCGGTGAGAGATATCGGTATCAAGTTCAATGCCTTTGGGACTGCTGCCGTCGATGATGCCTAAAACTCCTTTGCCGAGCTCGGTTTTAACCAGTATTACCTCCACCGGATTGGCGGTCGCGCAGAAGATATTAACCACTTCGCGGCAGTCTTTGATGGCAGGCAATACGTTGATGGGAAAGGCATTCCGCAGTACTATCAGAAAAGTGTGTCCGGCTCCGATGCGCAGCATATTTTCCACAGCAATTTCAATCAACTCGTTATCAGTACCTTCTTTACGCACCAGACAAGGTCCTGAAGCCTCATTGAAAGCGAGTCCGAACTTGATGCCCGGAACGCTGTTTACCAATGCTTCATACAGATCTTCCACAGTCTTGATAAAGTGCGACTGACCAAAGATGATATTGCAGTCGGACGGGAATTTGATTGCTTCTGACATCAGTTCCATAGTGACCTCTCACGCCTTCTTAAAGTCTAAAAATCACAGTTTTAGATAATTGCCATTTATAATCAGGACTTGATTTTGTAAACACTTTTTTCTGAGTGTATTTATCTTTTGCGCGGTTAGCTTTGCTGTCTGCCTGATTTAATCTCAAATCTGCGTCATCGTTAAAGAAAAGACTTGACGAGATTACCAAGCTGAAATTGATATTAAAAAAATGATTACATACTCAGGAGTTTGCTATGTGTTTGAATGAACGAGGTTTCTCGGTTTATACGATAATCATTATTGTCCTGCTGCTGGCGCTGGTCTTTATCCTGGCGCTGCCCAGCTTTTTCAACCTTGACAAGACCAAGAATGAAGAAGACTGCATTAACAATATGAAGCTGATCTGGGTCGCTTCCACTGATTATATGAAAGATAATCTGACCACTTTCAACGGCGATCTCAACCTGCTGAAAACATCCTATAAGAAAGTCCCTGACGTGATGGAAGGCAGTGCCCAATCCAAACGCACAGAGCCTTATCTCAACAAGATTTTTGAATGCCCGGAAAACCGCGGTTCCAAGGAACAATACATCGTCTTCAGCAAATTCCTGCTGGAAGATATTCAAGGCACTCAGAAACTGAACTATGGCACGATTGTCGTCTGCCCGAACCTGATTCGCTATCCCAAACACTTCCTGCCCAAGTCCTTCTATGAAAATATGGAGCCCACCGAGCTGCAGAACTATTTCATTGACGACCTCGGTTTTATTGACGCAGCATCAGGCTTTGACGGCAGCTACAAACTCAATCTGGTCAAGCAGTATATCGAAATCTGGAAAACTGACCCGACCACTCTGGAACGCGTTCGTGCAGACAACGCCGCGCTCAGAAATCAGCTGATTCCGCCGGACGAGCCTGAATTCGAATAAACTTAATGTAATAAAGGATTTAGCACCAATGGATAGATTTTCCGTTGGTGCTTTTTTAGTGAGAATGAATTACACCGAATTTTTAGAGTATATCTACAAACGCTATTCCGGCAATGTCAAACTCGGTCTGGATAGAATTGAAGGCGTTTTGCTGGATATGGGCAATCCTCAGTCCTCTTTGCAGGGCGTTCACATCGGCGGCACCAACGGCAAAGGCAGTGCCTGCGCAGCTTGTGAAGCATTGGCTCTGCAGCACGCTCTGCATACAGGTTTGAACACCTCGCCACATCTGATTGATTATTGCGAACGCTTCCGCATCGATGGCGCTAATCTGCATTTTGAACAAATTCTTGATTTATTCCACCGCTATGAAGACATCTTCACCAAGTGGGACGCCTCTTTCTTTGAAATCACCACCGCTATTGCCTTCCAGCTTTTTAAAGAGCGCCAGGTGGATTTTACCATTATGGAAGTTGGATTAGGCGGCCGGCTGGATGCCACCAATCTCTTTCTGTCACAGGTTTCTGTCATTACGACCATTGGTCTGGACCACACCAAAACTTTAGGCGACAGTGTGGAAAAAATTGCCTTTGAAAAAGCCGGCATCATCAAAACAGGCGTTCCCGTTGTCCTGGGCAGGATTGAACCCTCACCCCGCCAGGTTATTCTGGACAGGGCGGCGGAACTGAACGCGCCAGTCCATATCATCGACCGCGACTTTCTGGTAAAGGATATCGTCAACACGCCCGAGGGCATCATGTTCAGCTATGAATTTGAGGATGTCCGGCTGGATAAACTCAAAACCAACCTGCTGGGACGCCACCAGGCTGCCAATCTTTCTGTGGCTCTGACTGCCTTTCTGCTCTATTGCAAACAGGCTTCACTCACCCCTGACCCTGACAAAATAAAATCGGCTTTTCTGAATATCCACTGGATGGGCAGGATGCAGCTTCTGCAAACTAATCCCACCGTGATTGTGGATGGAGCGCACAACCTGCACGGGATGCAGTCTCTGGCTCAAAACCTGGGTGAACTTTTCCCCGGCAGAAAACTGCGTTTTGTTGTCTCCATCCTGGCTGACAAAGATTATGAACACATGCTGCAAGCCCTCTGTCCTTTCGCAGAAACGTTTTACATCAGCAAGAATGAATCGGAGCGCGCTGCCGAGATCGACGTCCAGGCTGATGTGGTCAGAGCGCTGGGCAGCAAGTGCATTACCGCGCCCACCGTCAGAGAGGTCTTTCAGCTTGCCGTTAATGATGCCGGACCTGACGATGTCATTATCGGAGCCGGTTCTCTCTATACGGTGGCAGAAATCATCCAGTCAGTCCAATCCGAATAATTAGATTGACAGCAATGTTGGTTTCAGTAATCTTTGTTTCAGTTAAAAAGTGAGGTTTTTATGGAACAAGCGCCTGCCCGTAAACTTGATATCTCCACCATTCTCATCAATCTTCTGGCTATAGCTTTCTTGTGTTATGTCTCCTGGATGCTTGGTGCCAAAGGCGCTCAGCTCAGAGTGGTGGCGGTTTATGCGCTGATGATGCCCAGGATTATTTCCATCTTCAGAGCTCTCCGCAAAACCTCCAAAATCACTGACCTGGAGCAATGGGTTTTCATCATCATCGCTCTCGTGCTCTGGATTATCCAATCTATACTGACCGGCAAGCTGCATCGCTTTTTCTTCTGAAAAATCAGGTAATATAGAAGTAGTTATCTGATTGAATTGATAGCAGTTAGATGATAGTTACAGAAGATTTATCAGTCTGCTAAAATCTGCCTGTAAATCTGCCTGTTGGTCTCAATAATAGTCTCCACATCCGGTTCTGCCACAAAGTCTGCATCTGCAAAGGCTGCAGACACCACATCTGTAATCTGCCGGAAACTGATTTTCTTTTCCAGAAATAGCCGCAATGCCGCTTCATTGGCTGCATTCACCACTGTTGGCATAATCCCGCCTCTTTTACCTGCCTCGCAGCCAAGATAAAAAAGAGGATACCTGTCAGGCTCGATTTCCCCGAAAGTCAGAGCCGGCAGATCTGTCAGTTTTGTCTTTACCAGAGCGGATTTACAGCGTTCGGGATAGCTCAGGGCATAGAGGATGGGCAGCTTCATATCAGGCGTGCTCATCTGTGCTAATATTGATCCGTCCACAAATTCCACCAGCGAGTGTATTATAGACTGCGGATGCAGCACCGCCTTGATTTGAGACCAGTCCAGATGGAACAGCCAACGCGCTTCCATCACCTCCAGAGCCTTGTTGAACATCGTCGCCGAGTCCAAAGTCACCTTGGCGCCCATATCCCAATTGGGATGCCTGAGTGCCTGATCCACAGTGATTTTATCAAAATCCTGCAGAGGCAAATCTCTGAACGCGCCTCCCGAAGCTGTCAGATGCACTTTTAAGATTTCTGAATTTGGATGAGTTCCAATTGCCTGGAAAACTGCACTGTGTTCACTGTCCACCGGAATGATGCTTGAGCCGTATTGCGCCTGCATTTGATGCACCAGATGACCTGCCATCACCAGCGATTCCTTGTTGGCCAGCGCCAGAGTTTTGCCTGTCTTGAGCACTGCCAGAGTGCTTCTGAGCCCCGCTGAGCCGCTGATCGCATTCAGCGCAATATCATAATCCCCGTCTTCCAGAAACCTGATTAATTCAGACTCGCCGAATAGCAACTTAGTCCCTGCGGGAGTGTCATTTATGGATGTCTTGAGTTGCTCATTGGTCAGTACCAGATTGGGAACTTTGAATTGCTCTGCAGTTTGGATTAAAAAGTCATAATTATTGTGGGCAGTAGCCAGCACCAGCTCATATCTATCTGATTGTTCCTGAATTACTTGCAGAGTTGATTTGCCGATGGAGCCGCTAGCTCCTAAAAGCGCAATGCGTTTTTTTACCATCTCCACCCGGCGGAAATGCGTTGTGATGTGCCCAAATCGTCCTTGGAACCGGGCTTGATGGCATATTCAACTGCCAGTTTTTTGAGATAAATCCCCAACCCTGCAGTGATGGAATCAATGTCATAGCCTGCCATCAGCTTGATTTGCGGAATGGGCAAAACGGCAATTCCGGCGTGAAAATCAGCGCTGAAAATGCCCGCATCCAGCGTAGCGGCTTCCTTTCTGCTCTCTGTTAAGGTCTCTGCTCCCAGTCTGATAATGACTGGAATTGCTTTTGAGGAAACCTTGGTCTCGAAGCCAAGTTCCACATGGGCAGAGGGATAGACCGATTCATTGGTGCCGTTTTCCCAGAATATCTGAGTCGTGAAAAAGTCCTTTGCCACCGCGCCCAGCCTTAGTTTGGAGCTCATCTGCCAGAGCATGCCCAGATCCGCGCCAAAACCAAATCCCGTTTTTTCTGCCAGAGAACGGTATGCCAGCTTGGGTGTGACGCCAATGTGCAGATTGTCCCGGGTGCTGGTGGCGATGCCGAAATACGCCATCAAATCGTTGTTATTGACCCTTTTTAGGACCTGTGGCGGATTAGTCGCAGAGGGCGGCAGGCTGTCATTTTCCAGTCCCGTGATGGCAATATCGTCAATCCCGATATGCGTGATGACGAGTCCCAGCCTGTGTTCAGAGCCCAAAATAGCGGAAATGTGATTGAACTGCATCAGCCCTTCAAACTGCTCAGCGTGCATCAGTTCAATACCTTTGTCACCTTTTAGGGCAAGCAGAGCTGGATTCCACCAGGCGGCGGAAATGGCTTCCGCATTGGTGTAGCCGGTGTTTCCCATGGCCTGATTCGCCACCCCGGGCGACATCTGAAAAATCTCGCCGGCGTATTTGTCTGCACTTAGAACGCCCGGCAGACAAAGCGCTGCCAGGCCCAGCAGGATAATGTATGTCTTGAATATTGTCATAAGCATTTACTTCCTATGTTTGTCTCCGCAATTTTTGTTCCCCGGATTCTGTTGGCACGGGAAATTCACACTGATAATTTAAGCTGAAATGGCAAAGACACAAATCAATCGGAAACTCTATAAACGACGATTATTTCATCCATTTTAATCTGTCAATCCCTTTTTTCTCCCAACTTCCCAATATAAACCAAAAGTAAGACAAAAGTATGTCTAAAGTATGTCAAATGTGCTTTATAATACATTTAATATACATTTAATATACATTTGATATACATTTGATATACTTTGGCTTAAGAGAGTGTAGCGTCCTGAAATAGATGATGTTTCCTGATTTAAGTTGACGGGGAAAGAGGGAATATAATAGTGTAAATATATGATTTACAATGTCTTACAGACTTTTGTAGAGAGCGCGGATATCTGGCTCTTTTACCTGAACAGGGTTGTTTGCCATGTTGCGGCTGGCGAGAACTTCAGGAATTTTGGCTGCGATAAAGTCATCAGTCAGTTGGGCGTCAAGTTTCAGGCCAAAGCTGTCCAGCCAGGTAAAGAAGTCAGTTTTAGATATCTGCAGGAAGCTGAAAAGCTCGGTCAGTTCAGCTTCCAGGGCGGGATAATACAAATCCATAATCTGCTGCATGACGATGCCGTTCGCCAGACCGTGCGGGACATTGTAAACAGAGGTCAGCGGATAGCCGATGGAGTGCTGCAGAGTGGTGCTGGTGTGCGCGATGGTGATACCTCCATACAGGCTGGACTGGGAAAGGGCAGTCCTGGCAGTGAGGTCGGAAGGATGGTCCAAGACAATAGATAAGTTCTTGTAAATCAGGCGGATGCCCTGAAAGATGAGAGGAAAAAGCAGAGGGGTTCTTTTGTTGGAATAGATGCCTTCCAGCAGGTGGCTGAGAGCGTCAATGCCGGTGTTCAGAGTGACTTTCTGCGAAAGGGACAGAGTGTATTTGGGGTCAACCAGAGCCAGAGCCGGAAAAGCCAGATCGTGTCCGAAGCCCGCTTTTTTCTGAGTGGCGGCATCCGTCAGAACGGAATATTGGGTGGCTTCGGTGCCGGTGCCTGCAGTGGTGGGGATTGCCGCGAGGGGAAAGGTTTTTTTGAAGGCGGAAGTGTCGTAGATCCTGTCCTGAGTGAGGTTATTGGCGGCAGTGAGGGCAATGGCTTTGGCTGCGTCAATGGGACTGCCTCCTCCGATGCCGACCAGAAAGTCGCAGTCATTCTGCCTGAAGAATTCCGCACCGTGCATAACTGTTTCCAGGATGGGGTTTTCCGTTACTGCGTCAAACAGGACGGATTCAATCTTCAGACCGTTCAGAACATTAAGCACATCATCCAGCGCTCCGCATTTTTGGGCGGAATGTTTGCCTGTGACCAGCAAGGCTTTTCTGCCCAGTTGATTGAGATGGACAAAGCTTTTGCGGACTGCATCAGCGCCGAAAAAGATGCGGGTCGGGAGAAAGTGCATGCTCAGATATCCCTCTTGATCATTGTGATAAAGCCTTCCAGGGTCTTGAATCCCAGGTTTTTATAGAGTTCATAGGCGACGGGATTATCCTCATGGACTTCCAGTTTCGCCTGCAGATTGAGTTCCCGGGCGACCTGAAGGGCTTCCTGCATCAGCATTTTGCCGAATCCCTGGTGGCGGTAGTTGGGATGGACAGCCATGTGATGAATGTAGAGACGGCGGAAGTCATGCGTGAGCCAGACGGTTCCGACGGGGATTTCCTCATCATAGATCAAAACGACCCTGCCGCCGTAGTAGAGGGTCTGGTTGACGGATTCAAAGGTGTCGCCGCGTTCAGAATTGCCGACGCCTGTGATTGCCCACAGGGCGGAAACGTGCAGGTACTGGTCTTTGGTCAGACCTTTGAGGACAGAAATCTTAATCATACTCCACCTTAAAATGCATTGCCGCCCTGGTAAAGCGGTTGATGAAATCGCCGGTCATCTGATACAGCGGCGAGGGTTTGTCATCCACCATCATGAGGACATAGAC
>JAWOHU010000139.1:0-14638 GCA_046485025.1 Cloacimonadaceae bacterium (SeqCode)
CTATTCAATCTCAGAATCAAACTACAAAACATATACCAATATGCTGAGCAAAGCCGCCTGGGAAAACGATTTCAAGTATCTCTATGCATTAAAGGAAGATGGCGGGAAATTCTATTTCATTGCCGCCAGCCTGACCAGGAAAGAACTCAGCGACGAAGCCTTCGAGCCTTACTGGATGGAAT
This sequence comes from Cloacimonadaceae bacterium (SeqCode), assembly GCA_046485025.1. Classification (GTDB taxonomy): domain Bacteria; phylum Cloacimonadota; class Cloacimonadia; order Cloacimonadales; family Cloacimonadaceae; genus UBA5614. Next base: position 183 of record JAWOHU010000139.1, read on the forward strand.
ATACAGAAGCTCCGGCAGCTCTGCAGAAAGCTTTCAAGACTCACAAAGCGGTCTATGCCAAAGTCACAGACCGCTGGGGAACTTTCTACTCTGTTTTCTATCCAGAATACTCGCCCCAGGGTCAATACTACATTGTGGGCGCGGACTACGACTTCCATGCCATTAAATCAACCCTCAACAGCATTCTCTATAGCGCTATCCTGCAGGCGTTTATCCTGCTGGCGCTGCTCTTTCTTATTTATGTAACACTCAGCCGGCTGCAGAAACACTACATCCGAAGGCTGCAATTCAGTAATTCCGTCAATGAAGCTGCTCCGATAGGCGTAATGAGCGTTCAGCCGGACGGGCAGATTGAATATGTGAATCCAGTTTTTGCTTCTCTGGTAGGGGTTTCGGTTGACCGTCTGGAGGGAGAAAACATTCTTAAAGACTTGGGCTTTTACAAAAATGACGAGCTCGTCAACCGCATCCGCATCTGTCTGCAGAGGCAGATTTCCTGGCAGGGAGAGTTCCTCAATGCTGCTCTGAACGGGAAGGAATTCTGGGTCAATGCCATCATCAATTATCAGCAGCTGGAGCAGGAAGGCAGGGCGATGCTTAATGTTTTTGCAGTGGATGTTACGACTCAGATGAAATCCAGAATCGCGCTGGGACAGCATAACAAAGTGCTGAACTATCTGGCGCAGGCGATTCACAGCCTGCTGGCGAATCCCGAGATTGAGATCACTTTGCCGGAAGTGCTTGCCCAGTATGGAAATAACCTTGGCAAAAACCTGGTCTCTATTCTGAAAAACACAACCAACGGCTATGATGTCGTGGCGACCTGGACCGGCTCTGCCACAGCGGAAAGCAGCATTCCGCTCAATATGTTTTCCCAGATACACAAACCGCTTTATACAGACTGGGAAAAAAATCTGCAAAATGGACAAATCGTCAGCGGCGAGTCATATGATTTTCCTATTTCCCTGGTGACTTTGACCCGTTTGCAGAAACCCGGAGCGCTGCATTTGTGCCCGATTTTCTATGATGACAAATACTGGGGTTTCATCATCTCGCTGCAGACGCAGAGGGAAGAGATTATTGATGAGGAACTGGAGCATACATTGATGCTTTCCATTGCAGACAGCATCGGAAGTGCTTTAAAGCGCAGCGAAATAGATAACGCTCTGCGCAATTCCGCAGATGCCAAAACCGGTTTCCTGAGCTCGATGAGCCACGAAATCCGCACTCCGCTCAATGGTGTCATCGGCATGATAAATCTGCTGGAGGATACTGAGCTTTCGCCCGAACAGAGGGACTTTGTCACCGCTATGAAAACTTCCGGCAGACTTTTGCTGAACCTGATTAACAACATTCTCGATATGTCCAGAATTGAAGCCGGAAAATCGCTGCTGCGCAACGACCCGATGTCCATCAAATCCTCTGTGCTGGCGGCAGTTAAGATTGTCGGCTATGAACTGAGCGAGAAGAATCTTTTCATTGATACTATCTTTGATGACATGCTGCCCGTCGTGGTCAAGGGTGACGAAACCCGTCTGAAACAGATTTTGGTCAATATTCTGCACAATGCTGTCAAGTTCACTGAGAAAGGCGGAGTCACTGTTAAAGTGGACAGACTCAGCAAAAATCAGCTTCAGTTCAGCGTTTCAGACACTGGTATCGGGATGGATCCTGAGCAGCTAAGACATATATTCAAACCTTTCTATCAGGCTGTTCCGGTCTCGCAAAGATTCAAAGGCACGGGTCTGGGGCTGGCAATTTCCAAGCAATTGATAGAACTGATGAATGGCGAAATTTCTGCTCACAGCGATCCGGGAAGAGGCACCACCATCACTTTCACAGTTGAACTTCCCATTCTGGAAGACGTGGCGGAGTATTCAACCCAGAAACAGAAGCCGGGTTTTGCCTTGCCGGATCAGATAAATCCTGAACTGCTGCCCATCCGGATTGTGTTTATGCCGGGTAGCGACTTGGACGACAAGGTGATGCAAAACTTCCTCTTCAGCCGCGGCTACAATCACGAAACTGCAGAAAGCTGGGAACTGATGATTGAAAAGCTGGCTTCCAGAGAGATAAAAATGGCGGTCGTGAATCTATCTGAAACTGCGCCCAACCGCGATGTGCTGGTTCAGGTAATCAGAAATGCAATTACTGAAATGAGTGATAAGTATTGGCTGGTGCTGACCACCAGGTCTTCCGGAGAAATTCTTGACCCGGATAAACCCACTGACAGAGTGCTTTGCCTGCCCAAACCCATTGATTTTGAGCAGACCCTGATTTACCTGCAAAGCGTGCTCAGATCAGGTCTGCCGAAAACAGAAGAAACCAAGTCCGGCGGGGATTTGGGAGATTATTGAAGTAATCAGTTGAGCAGAAGCAGTTTGGCTGCTTTTGCAGAGTGATTTGAATCCCTGACTTTGAGTAAATAGATTCCTGCTCCGGCAGGTTTTCCTAAAGAGGTTTTTCCATCCCAGCGATAAAAATCTCCGCTGCTTTCAATATCTCTAATCTTTTGTCCCTTAAGATTATACACTTCCAAAGTCTGGCTTGTTTTGCCGGTTTGCTCAATTGTGATTGTCGTGTTTATACGTGCCGGATTAGGATAGATCTTGAGTTCTGAACTGAACGGAGGCTGAATTTCCTCTGCAGCAGAGGTGTTGTAGCCAAACAGGACACCGGTGTCGAGAGTTATCATCTGATTCATATAAGCGGGCTGAGACAGCGTTGCGCTTGACCAGAGGATGGTTTCGATGGTTGGGATATATTGTATAGCCATCATATTGTTATCCTGTCCGGCAGCGCCTTTGAGCACGGTAAGCTGTCTTTTGGCGCTTAAGAATGGATTTACAGTCAGAGAATCCACAATATTGGCATAACGTGTGCAGCAGACAGGACTGCTCAGCAACCTGAAATGATTGGTGGCGGCCAGATGCATTCCGGGCAGCGTGTCGTTGTTCAGAACAGTCCGCATCACGGTTCCCAGGCTGTTATTGGTCTCGATCACACCTGTCAGCGTGATGGGGTCTTCACTCACGGTGTGAATAATTGTTCCGGATAAGGAAAGTCTGGCACTCACGGCGTCATAAACATCTGTGATATCGTCAAATCCGTCGTTGTTATAGTCATTGCTTTCAATGGCATTGCGGATGCTGAACAGAATCGGATGCAGACCATTTATATTGTTGTAGGTGTTCACGTTGCCCATATTCAGAAAAGCGCTTTTCCCGGATGCGCTGATGCCGGACAGGGCACCTATCATTCCAGGATAGGTGAAGGAAATCCATTTCTGCTCATCAGGTTCGGAGGGATGAGACACTATCATGAGAGGATTGGCAATCAGAGTGGCGTCCTGATCCCAATCCAGAAAACGGCTGATCACCACGTTGCCGTTCAAAAGTGAATCTGCCTGGGTGGAAGTTCCCCAACTGGAAAGCGATGCACAGCCCGGAGCGCTGCCTCCGATGGCTTTCAGTGAACTGAAATAGGAATGCAGATCGACGATGCAGTTGAAAGTCAGCAGGTCATCCTTGTTCAATTGTCTGCCCAGAGCAGAAATGTAAAGATCGGTTCCGGCAGCCTGCATTCCGTCAATCATGCCCTGCGCTTCCTGGTCATATTTTTGCTCCACGACAAAGCTGGTCTGATAAAAACTCACGATGGAATTGTAGACAACAGGATTGCCCATCGCCAGAATCGTGAAAATGTAATTCTGGTAAATCTGCATAATGGGTTGTGACAGCAGATAGCCCTGCGCAAAACCTCTCTGCTGATGCGTGCCCCAGGTCTGTAAAATCCAGTTGTTTCCCATCTGAGTAAGCTCGCCATTCACCTGTGCAAACAGCCCGCTGCCCGCTATCAGCAAGATAAGTGTCAAATATATGATTTTTTTCATTGCATGCTCCATAACATTTTTCTGTGTATATCTTTACTTCATCAATACAGCATATTGCAAAGCTTATTCCTGACAAGTTTTTTTCTTTCTGCCCGGCTTTTGTGTATTCTTACCTCTTTTCACCTTAATTAAGACTTCATTTCCTCTTGCCAGCCTCCTGCTGAATTCCTGTGCCCGGGCACAGCTATCATACAAGGGACTATCCAAAGGTTGTCAAGCTTCGATTATGGTCGAAGAAGGCATAAGTTTTGAAATTCTGTGCCGAAAATTCTCAGCTTGTGTTTGGACGGCAAAGGTTGTTATCCTATCCTCCTCTTCCAAAAAAAAACCTGCTCGCTGAAATCATGAACCTGGCTTCAGTCAAGAGCTGGGCATTGTTAAGAAAAATTCTCTGAGAATCGGCGTTTTTTCCTTGCCTGATTTATCACATTCAGATATCTTGTAATTATGATAGAAAGGTGTCGCCAAACTTACCGGACGGAGTTTTTGAAACTGCAGGCAAGTTGGCTTTATGCAACGTTTTAACTAACACAAAAAATATAATTTGAGAGGTGAATTATGAGAAAATCGTATGTCTTTTTACTAACGCTGCTCATGACTTTAGTAGTGGGTACATTATCCGCAACTCTGTTGTTGGAAGATAATTTCACAGGAACAGTCGGAACACTTCTGACTGATAACGGTTGGGTTGCTCACAGCGGAGCTGGAACAACTCCTATGTCAATTGCTGAACCGGGTCTGGTTTATTCAGGTTATGTGGGTTCCGGCATCGGAAATGCCACATCCGCATCCGGCAATAATGAAGATGTGCATAAAAGTTTCACAGCCGTCAGTTCAGGCGATGTATACTACTCATTCCTTATTAATACTGCAATCACAACCACCACTGCGGGTTACAGCATACATTTGAATGGAACTGAAACCGGTTATTTTAATGCCAGATTCTGGATTAAACTGGTTAGCGGAAATGTGAATTTTGGCATATCCAAAAATTCTACAGCTCCAGTTTATGATGCCACAAACTATGCTCTTAATACAACTTATCTGGTAATAGTAAGATATACTTTCAACACCGGCGGCGCTCAGGATGACGCTGTATCGATGTGGATCAATCCTACCTTGGGAGGTGCAGAACCAACTCCCCTGGTTACTGTCACAGAAGCTACTGCTGATTATTCTTCTTTGGGATTTATCTCGATCAGGCAATGGAATACAGGCACTCTTGCCCGTTTTGACGGCATCAGGGTTGGAACCACTTGGGAAGATGTGACAGGTTCGACTACAGTGGTCGCCCCGACTGTGCAGGCATCCAATATCACGTTCAGCAATGTTGCTCAAAACATGATGGATGTCAACTGGACCAATGGAGATGGCGAAAAGCGTGTAGTTATAATGAACACCTCCAATAGTTTCACTGCTCCAACCGATGGAACTGATCCCACAGCAGATCCTGTTTATGCTGGCGGTGAGCAGGTTGTCTATAACGGAGCCGGAAGCTCTGTTACAGTAACCGGATTAGATGCACTGACGACTTACTGGTTCAGGGTTTATGAATACAATGGAGCCGGAACTTCCACTCTGTATCTTACTACGACGGCAACAGGCAATCCCAACAGCCAGCAGACTGCTGCTCCCTCACCACTATTATCTGTCAATCCCTCAACTCTGTGGGGATTCACTTATGTGGAGAATTTTGGTCCTTCAGCCAACCAAACCTTTGCAGTCAGCGGAATTAATCTGACCAACAATATCAGCATCACAGCTTCCACAAATTATGAAATCTCTATAGACGGAACCACATTTACCTCACCATTAACACTCACGCCAATTGGCGGAACTGTTGCAGAAACTATGATTTATGTGCGTTTAACAGCAGGACTGCCCATAGCGACTTATAATGGAGAGATTATCAATGTAACTTCAACAGACGCAGTACCCTTGACCGTAACCTGTAACGGTTCGGTGACCGGTCCAGTACCGACAGCAACAGTTTTGCTGCGCCCCACTCACATAGACATCTCAGCTGCAACTGCAGAAAGCGCAGTCAAAGTGAATCTTTCCAACTACACAACTGATGATGTCAGATACAGACTTTACAATGGCATTTATCAATACAATTGCTGGGATGAAGTTACTAATCTTTATGTTACATCATTGAGTTATAGTGACGGTCCTGCCGCGCCCGGGACTCCCACTACCTCTTCCACTTTCTGGATTATGTCGCAGCGTGGAGGAAATCTTTCTACAGCAGCCAGCTATCGTGACAGGTTAGGTCCGGATTATCCTTCCAATAACCTGACAGTAGCTCTTCCAGCTGCCACAGAAATTACTGCACCCTTTACACTTACCGGTGTTTATTATGGTACTTTAACGTATCCTCTGACCAACAAATACGTAGTTCTGGCTTATTCGGGAACGACTTTGATTAGTGCTGGCTCGACTACTCTTTCCACGGGTGCAGTGTCTGTTGTTTGCCCGACCGGTACGACAATAGATTTAATTGAGATCAGAGACTATCTGGATAATCTGGTTGAATCCAAGACAGGAAGCTGGACCACAACTACTGACGTCGGAGTTTTTGGTATTGTTTATACTGGACAAATAATTGTCGTCCCGGCCACCCTGAGCCCCTTCTCAACTGTTGTGGGAACACCTTCTGCTGAACAGTCTTATCAATTATCTGGTATCGATCTCATCAGTGATTTCATTGATATCACAGTGACCGGTCCCTTTCAGATTGCTGATGCGCTTGCCATGAACTGGGACACAGAATTGCATCTGCTGTCGGCAGGTACTTATGATATTCTGGTCAGATATGTTCCGACGGCAGAAGGGACCCACACTGGCACAATAACCCATTCAGTTTTAGATGAAGAAGCTGCTCCTGTATATATTGAACTGAGCGGAACTGCCACCAGTCCACTGCCCAGCCTGACTGTGGCACCTGAAACCATGACCTTCTCAACCAATTCAGGAACCACTTCTGCTGCCCAGTCAGCTACAATCACCAGTGCTAATCTCACTCTGCCAATAGACATTGCTTTGGCGGCAGCAGGTCCTTTCACCTTCTCAGCAACTGAAGGAGGAACTTACACAAGTACCCTGCAACTGGCAGCAAATTATAACGGAACTTTCTGGATCAAGTTCTCACCAACTGCCATTGACACATACAACAATACAATCACGCTGCAGAGCGGTACAGTATCAGCTCAAATCGCTGTTACCGGCTATGGTCTTGATCCCAATGCCACGTATGCCACAGATTTGTTCTTCTCTGAATACATAGAGGGAAGCAGCAACAACAAAGCACTGGAAATATTCAACGGGACCGGCGCTGCTGTGGATTTAAGCCAATATTCAGTAAAATTAGGCTCAAATGGAGCTGCATTTGGTACAACATTGGTTTTATCAGGAACTATATCTAATAATGATGTTTATGTGATAGCTAATGCCAGTGCCAATGCAGCAATTCTGGCACAAGCTGATATCACAAGCACTGTTACGTATTATAATGGCGATGATGCCGTGGGACTTTTTAAGAATGATGTTCTGATAGATGTTATTGGTGTGGAAGGAGTTGATCCGGGAACGGCATGGAATGTTGCCGGAGTAACTAATGCAACTGCCGAGCATACGTTAATTCGTAAACCGACCATTGAATCTCCGACCACTGATTGGACATTGTCAGCTGGTACTAATGCAGAAGATTCACAATGGATAGTAAATGCGCAGGATTATGTAGAGGATATTGGTATTCATACATTTACACCTGGTGTTGCTATAGCTGCAGCGCCCATAATTCAGCCTGCAGAAGGTCTGTATCCTTCACCAATAAATGTAACTATGTCTACTTCCACGATTGGTGGTGTGATTTGGTACACTCTGGACAATACAGAGCCGACCAACGCTGCTCCTTCAATTCAATATACAGGGCAATTCCAAATTACTGCCACTACGACGGTCAAAGCCAAAACTTTTGCAGATGGCTTCTTACCCAGCGTAACTGCTTCTGCTCATTATATCGTTCCGCTTGATGTTGCCACCATTGCTGAACTCAGAAATGGCATAGCTGGAGAGTATTACAGATATACCGGTGTGGGAGTATTGACATTCCAGCAGACTTTCCGTCATCAGAAGTATATTCAGGATGCCACTGCCGGTATTCTGATTGATGATTTGGCTGGTAAAATAACTACATTGTATAACCTCTATGATGGACTTACCGGCATAGTCGGAACCGTTACTGAGTTTGGTGGAATGAAACAATTCACACCTTATGGCGATCCGGGTGCACCTTATTCCACAGGTAATATAGTTATACCACAAGTAATTACGCTCAGCGAACTAGTAACCAATTTTGAGAATTATGAATCAGAACTGGTCAAGGTTACTGACATCACTTTCGATACAGCAGACGGGATTCTTACATTTGCCAATGGACAGATGTATCCAATGAATACAGGAACAATGAACTTCCGTACCACCTTCTACGATGTTGACTACATCGGAACAGTAGTACCTTTGGGCACATGGAACATCATCGGTATTCCCAATTCCAGAGTAACCGAAGGTAACCTCTTTACAGCCCGTTTCCTGTCTGATTTTGAAGTTGCTGGTGCTCTTGACACACCGGTTGCAACAATTTTCTTGGAAAATGGCTCTGTAAAACTGAGTTGGGCTGCTGTTACTGGTGCCACAGGGTATAAAGTCTATGCTTCCAATGATCCGTATGCAACTTTCCCGGGTGGCTGGACTTTGCTGACTCCTACCCCTATTACAGCTCTGACCTATACCTATACAGGAACTGAAAACTTCAAGTTCTTCATGGTCACAGCCAATAACTAATTCGGATTTAAGGAAAAAGTAACTAAACGAACTTAACGATAAGCATAAGCCCCTGCTTTGGCAGGGGCTTATTATTAGCTTGCACATGCTTTCAGTTTAAAGTAGATTATTAATGGATGATAATAAATCCCGGTTGGGAAAGTTTTGTGCTTTAGATAGATGTATTAAATACATAGTATAATAACAGAGGTCACTAATGATGCTGAATAGAATAGTTTTATTCCTGGGGCTGATGCTTTTTTCTGTGTCAGCTTTAACTGCCACCACTGTTTTTTCTGATGATTTCTCAGACAGTCAAAGCGCTAACTGGACTACCAGCGGTCAGCTTGGCTCAAGCAGTTTTTATCTGAACCGCAGTGGCGATGACTGGGGTGGACGCAGAAATACCAACGGTATTTTGGAACTCACTAATGATGCCAGCGCAACGGCAAATGCAGCCGGATGGGTCTTTGCCAATACATCAACTGCAGGTTTCACTTCTCCATACAATGCAACCTTATCATCAAACTCAGGTTTGGTAACCTGGTCATTCAATCTGCGACAAATCAGAACAGACCCTGCCGGTTTTGGCAGCGGAAATTATGGCGTTGCCTTAATCCTCGCTACTACAAACCAAACAGCCAATAATAACGGAACCGGATATGCTGTTGTTTTAGGTCAATCAGGTTCTACTGACCCCATCAGATTAGCCAGATTTTCAGGAGGTTTGTCAACCGGTTTGACTGATATCATAACCAGCAATTCAATTGGATTAGCAGACTTTGGAGCAGAATATCTAAGCATAATGGTGACCTATGATCCCACTACCAATACATGGGAATTGTTTTTACGCAATGACGGAATCACAGAATTCACAAATCCTTTGAACGGAGTTCTGGTTTCTCAGGGAACTGCAGTTGATAACACTTATACAAATGCTGTTTTGAATTATATGGGCGGATACTGGCAGGGTTCGACTTCCGCCAATCAGACCGCCTTTTTTGATAATATTACCGTTCAGGTTGAACAAGCAGTTACTGCCTTTCTGGAAGTCACACCAAACAGTCTTACCGGATTTTCTTATATCCTGAACAACGGTCCTTCAAACGAGCAGAGTTTCATTGTCAGTGGTTCTGAACTGACAGCAAACATAATTATCACTCCTCCGGCGGATTATCAGATTTCCACAGGCACAGGCGGATCTTTTAATCCCACAAATCAGATAACTCTGACTCAATCCGGTGGAGTTGTTGAACCAACAACTATTTATGTACGTTTGAAAGCAGCTCTCACAGCCGGAGATTATAATATCGAAAATATCAGCATCTCAACTGCCGGTGCAACAACCCAATATGTGAGTTGCAGCGGAACGGTTTTGGCACCTCTGATTACTCTTTCCGCCAGCACTTTATCCGGCTTTAATTATATGGTTACTTTGGGTCCGTCACAACCTAAAACTTTTACGGTTTATGGCTCAAATCTCTATGCTGATCTGTATCTGAATGCTCCTGTTGATTATGAGTTTTCCACCCTTGCCGGCAGCAACTACTCAGCTCAGATAATCCTGAGCCCGATTGATAATACTGTCAATACGACAACAATTTACGTGCGCCTGAAAGCAGGTCTGCCAATCGGCAATTACAACAATGAAGTTATCACTGTCAGCTCATCCGGCGCTGTCAATCAAACCGTTACCTGCAGCGGTTCTGTGACTGCTGGTCTGGCGCCTGAAGCACCTCTTGCGTTGAGTGCTACGAGCATCATGCCAAACAGCTTTACCGCCAACTGGAATGCTGCGACCAATGCCACCGGCTATAGACTAGATGTCCTGACCGGCTCAGCTAACATTGCTTCTGATCTGCTGATTTCTGAATATGTGGAAGGCAGCAGTTACAACAAATACATAGAGATCTATAATGGAACAGACACAGATGTCGATTTATCTGATTATAGGCTGCAACTTTATTCCAATGGTGCTTCTACGCCAACACAGAACATTCAATTAACAGGCACTCTTGACAATGGTGCCTGCATTGTTTATAAAAATTCAGGTGCAGTCTTGACTTTACCTGATGGAGTGACTGCAACTGATAATTCAGCAGTCAACTTCAATGGCAACGATGCAGTGGCTCTATATAAAATCTCTACAGGTTCTTTTGTAGATATTTTTGGCAGGATTGGTGAAAATCCTGGTGACCAATGGGGCACATCACCTCTCTGGACCATCAACACCACTCTGGTGCGTAAAAGCAGCGTTACAAGCGGTGTCACGACCAATCCCAGCAGCGGATTTCCCACTCTTGCCACGGAATGGGATTATTACATCCAGGACACAGCTTCCTATCTTGGTTCTCACTCCATTTCCAATACTTTGGCCTATGTTCCCGGATACGAAAATCTGGATGTGGGCAATGTTACAAGTTATCCTGTGACAGGTTTAGATGAACTGACCGAATACCATTATGTGGTCAGAGCTGTGAATTCTTTCGGAACCAGTGATGACTCCAATGAGATTTCTTTGATTACGCCCTTGGGAACAGCACCCCTCATCATTGTCACAGGAACTCTGAACACATTTTCCACCAGTCTGGGAACTCCTTCTGCCGTACAGAATTATTCTCTGGCGGCAGCAAATCTGACTGCAGATATCATTCTCAGCATTCCTGACGGTTTTGAATTATCCACCAACGGCGGCTCAGTTTATCATACTGTTTCAACCAGCGTTCCTTCAACTTTCAATGGGACTGTGCTGATCAGATTAACCGGCTCTGTCAGCGGCACCTACAGCGGCAATATTGTGCACTCCAGTTCCGGAGCGTCAAATGTGAATCTCTATGTCTATGGCACTGTTACAGGCGGAGCCATTGTTGCTCCGACGGTTCAGGCTTCAGGCATAGTTCCTTACCCTTCAACGACATCAATGACACTGGAATGGACTCCCGGCAATGGCTCGTACCGGGTGGTGAAAATCAACACCATTAATTCTTTCACTGTTCCGGGAGACGGCACCAGTCCTGCTGTCAGCAGTGGTTATTCAGGTTCCGGCGAGCAGGTCATCTATAACGGTGCCACAGAATTTATTGAAGGGCTTCCTTTCAACGGCTGCACTGTAACCAATCTGATTCCCAACACGATTTACTGGTTCAGAATTTATGAATACAACGGAACCGGTGTCGAGACCAAATATTTAAGCACGACAGCAACCAATAATCCACTTTCAGCAACGACGCTTCAGACCTCAGGCACAGAATATTATGATAGTATCTATGGCTACAGCACCACGCTGAAAGGCCTGTTGCATTCTTTGATTAAGGACACTCACTCCACTCAGTTTTCTTATACTGCAACCACAGATCAACTAAGGTACACTGATGAGGATCCCTCCAATCTGGACAATGTTATCGAAATCTATACCGGCTGGAGCCTTGATAAAAACAGTTATGGAATTGAAACTGCCGATTGGAACAAAGAACATACCTGGTCCAAGAGTCATGGCGATTTTGGTGACAATGCTCCGGCGGGAACTGACATCCACAATCTCAGACCTTGCGATGCAACAATTAATTCCGCCAAGAGCAACAAAGATTTTGATAATGGCGGAACTGCTGTCACAGACTCTTCTCCTCCGACAGGTTATTCCGGAGTCACAGGTTGCTACCAGACTTACAACACCTGGGAACCCAGACCCGAAGACAAAGGTGACGTGGCTCGCATGATTATGTATATGGCAGTTCGCTATGAAGGGACTGACACCTCCTACGACCTGGAACTGGTGGATTATGTTTATTCTGATGCCGGAACCAATCAACCCTATTATGGAAAGCTGGCAACCCTCCTGCAATGGCATGTTCAGGACCCGCCTGACGCCTGGGAACTGAGACGCAACAATCGCATTGCAGAGCGTCAGGGAAACCGCAATCCCTTTATTGACAGACCCGGTTATGCAGCCAGGATTTGGACCCCCTGTCCTTTGTATAATTCAGAAATTTCCACCACCGGTTTTACGGGACACTGGAGCACGCCTCTTTCTGCGACTGACTATTTTCTGCAGGTTGCCACAGACAGTCTGTTTACCAGCCTTGTCAGCGGCTATGAAAATCTGGACGTGAATCTGGTGACCAGCAAAGTCATAACAGGTCTGCAGCCAGGCAGGACTTATTACTACAGACTGAGGTCATATTTTCTGACAGATTACAGTATGTATTCGCCTTATCTGTCTGTGACCCTGAACCTTCCTGCTGTGGTTGCAACATCAGCAACGGGCATCACAACTTCCGGTTTTACTGCCAACTGGCAAGCTGTATCCGGCATTACGGAATATCAGTTTGACCTTTCCACGAGTAGTTCTTTCGATTCTTTCGTCACCGGCTATAATGCTTTGTCGGTTACAGGAACGAGTTTGAATGTCACGGGACTGGATTATAATACGACCTATTATTACAGATTGAGAGCTGTTTATGAAGCAGTAGCAGGACCCAATTCCAATACTGTGACTGCCACGACGCAAAACATCGCTGCTCCGCCGGCACCGACCAATGTGATGATTTCCGTTTCCGGAAATGATATTGTGATCACCTGGGATGCCGATGCCGCCGCAACAAGCTGGAAGGTGTATTCTTCTGATGATCCATACACCGGCTTTGCCGAGCCCTTAACGGTTTACACAAACAGCATCACTCTGACAGGACAAGCTTTCACATATGGTAAGCGGTTCTATTACGTCACAGCTGACAATTGATGAATTAACCAACACATAACATATCAAAGCGCCGGACCTGTTACAAAGTGACACCCAAAGTTGCAGAGAGTGACAGGTGGACAACTTGAGTTATTGCTTTATGGGGTGGTGAGATAGATTAGACTGGCTTTGGAAATGTCCACGTGGTTGTTTGGACTTATTTGGACTGTTTCGTGACACTTATGCTGCAAATTAGCGAGTGGTTTGGACTAGGTTTGGAAAGACCACATTTTTTTAGAAAGGGATCAGATTAGTAAAGGCGCAACTGAAGTGCAATTGTGCCGATCAGAGATGCGTCGGAGTTCCAATCTGAGTCTAAAATAAGAACCGGAAAGTCTAAATTGAAGGGTTGCAGGATGACCTGCTCCCGTTGGTGATCGATCTGGACTTTCTTAAGGGTGACTCCGTCAGTAGTTCGAACGGCTGCTACTTGATTATCAGCCAATTCCCAGATAGGATTAGCTTTAATGATGACAATGTCCGCATGCTGGATTATCGGCTCCATACTCCTGCCATTAACCTGAAAGACTATGTAGTTCCTGGAATTACCCGGTAAATAGGCTTTCGGTAGTTCTATCTCTCCACTCATCCCATACTGGTCGGGAATCTCCAAAGGAGAGCCGGCAGCTATATCCCCGGCTATGGGCAAGGTTACGATTCGGGCTGGTGCTTCAATTTCTAGCTCCTGATACGTATTATGTTTTGGTTTCCCTGCTTTGACCACTTTGGGGTGTTTTGGCTGATTGGGTTCAATTTCTATGGTCTGCTGGCTGTGCTTGATAAGCTCCACAAACTCATCTTTGATGTACATACTGCCATTACCAGTAAGTAACCAGTTTAGGTTGATCTTATCCTGAGATAGGGCTAACAAGAACTCAGGCTCGGGATATCTCTCATTTTGCTTATACCTGATCAGAGAGGCTCGAGAAATCTTGTATTTTCCGGCAAACTCGTAATCCTTGACTGCAAGGGTCTTGATCAGGTATGCCAGGCGGTCGCCAA
>JAWOHU010000170.1:0-7034 GCA_046485025.1 Cloacimonadaceae bacterium (SeqCode)
GTGCAGACCCGCCTCCTCGAGCATCTCGACGATGTCCGGCTCGCGGGCACCGTCGAAGACCGGCGTCGCGATCGGCACGCCGTGGGTCAACTGCTTGGCTTCACTGGCTCTGGGGGCAACGCAGCGTCAGACCATTATGCGTGTCCTGATTCCGACTGCTTTGCCGAACATTTTGACGGGCGGGATCATCAGTATCGGTAGAGTGGCAGGCGAGACCGCTCCCATAATGTTTACAGCGGCGACGTTTTATTCCAGACGTCTGCCCAGGAATGTTTTTGATGAGGTCATGGCGCTGCCTTACCACATTTATGCTTTGATGACAGAAGGCACCAAGGCGGAATCTCAGGTTCCGATTGCTTACGGAACTGCAGTGGTTTTAATGATGCTGGTTTTGAGCATCAGCGCCACTGCCATCATCATCAGATTTCAGATCAGGAAAAAAAGAAAATGGTAAACAATCAAATTCAGACTTTTAATCTTAATCTCTGGTTCGGCAGCAATCATGTTCTGCATGATGTCAGTCTGAAAGTGGCTGAGAAAAAAATAACCGCTATGATTGGTCCCAGTGGTTGTGGTAAGTCCACTCTGCTCAGGACTTTTAATCGCATGAACGACCTGATAGCCGAAACCAAAATTACAGGCAAGGTTTTGCTTGACGGAGAGGATATCTACAGACCCAAATCAGACGTTACCAATCTCAGAACCAGGATCGGTATGGTCTTCCAGAAGCCGAATCCTTTTCCCAAGACGATTTATCATAATGTGGCATTTGGTTTGGCAGTGCAGGGAAAGTATTGTAAAGCTATGATTGAAGAGAGAGTGGAAAAAAGCCTCAGAGACGCCTGGCTCTGGGATGAAGTCAAGGACAGGCTCAATGAATCTGCCATGTCTTTGTCGGGAGGTCAGCAGCAGAGATTATGTATTGCCAGGGCTTTGGCCAATAATCCCGAGGTTTTGCTGCTGGATGAGCCCACTTCTGCTCTTGACCCGCAGTCCACTGCCAGGATAGAAGAGCTGTGTCTGGAACTGAAAAATCAGGTGACAATCCTCATCGTCACGCACAACATTGCTCAGGCCGGTCGCATTTCAGACCACATCGCTTTTATGTATCTGGGCGAGCTGGTGGAGTATGGCGAGACCAATAAAGTATTTACCGTCCCTCAGGACAAGAGAACCGAAGCCTATCTGACAGGCGTTTTCGGATAAGGAGAAGAAATGTTAGCGCAGAAAATTACTGAACTGAAAAAGAAAATCCTGGAAATGGCTGCTTTGGTGGAAAAAATGGTGTCCTATTCCTTTGCCGGAATGGAAGGCGGCAACAACAAGTTCAACGAAGTCATGGACTTTGAGCAGAGAGTGAATCAGCTCGAACTGGAAATTGAGGATGAGTGCATCGTTCTGATGGCTCTGCAGCATCCGGAAGCTAAAGATTTACGTGTGATTCTGATGATATACAAGATAAACAACGATCTGGAAAGACTTGGCGACCAGGCTGTCAACATAGCGGAAAGCGTGGTTGTGGTTGCCGGAATTCCTCATAACACTGATATTCCGGAACTTGCCAGCATGATGGATGTCACTCTCAGTATGTTGAGGGAAAGCATTATTGCCTATACCAATGAGGATGTGGAAAACGCCCGCCTGGTTTGCCGCCAGGATGAAATTGTGGATAGCTATCACCGGCGCATTACAAATCAGCTTGTCAGCCTGATGAGGGATAATCCTCTCATGATTGAATACTATATGCATCTGCATAGAATTTCCAAAAATCTCGAACGCATCGCCGACCTCAGCACCAACATCGGTGAAAACACCGTTTACCTGGTGCAGGGACGAGTCATCAAACACCGTCAGGAAGATTCAGGATCTGCATAATCAAAAAGTGATCTTTCTGTATTAATGCAAAATTGATTCTTCTATTTGAACCACGCGGGATCCACGCGGGGTCCGCCCGGGCTGAGCCGGCGTGGATGCCGCGTGGATTAAAGAGTTAAAAAGTGCTTAACCCAAAACAACGTCAAGGGCCATCATGACCGCAAAACCGAGCATTACGCCGATGGTGGAAAGGTGGCTGTAGTGCCCTTTCTGGGATTCGGGAATCACTTCTTCGGAAACGACATAGATCATGGCTCCGGCAGCAAAGGCGAGGGCATAGGGGAGAATTGGCTGCGCCACCAGAACTAAAACCGCTCCGAGTACTCCTGCTATGGGTTCTATCATGCCGCTGAACTGACCCCAGAAGAAACTTTTTCCGGCGGAAAGCCCTTCTCTTCTGAGCGGAATGGAGACTGCCGCTCCTTCCGGGAAGTTCTGAATTCCGATGCCGATGGCGAGGGCTATGGCTCCTGCCATTGAAGCGGAAGGCATTCCATAAGCCACTGCTCCAAAGCCAACTCCGACCGCCAAGCCTTCCGGAAAATTGTGCAGAGTTACTGCCAAAAAGAGCAAGGTGCTTTTCCCCCAGGGAGTTTTGATGCCTTCCCGTTCTGACAGGTCATTACCAATGTGCAGATGCGGCAGGGTCATATCAACAACTCTCAGGAAAGCGCCACCCAAGAGAAAACCGATCAGGGCAGGGATGACGCTTCCTCCGGACATCGCAATAGCCGGATTGAGCAAAGACCAAAAACTGGCAGCAATCATAACTCCGGCGGCAAAGCCGAGCATCAGGTTCATTACATTTTCTTTGACAGATCTGAAGAAAAAGACCATGGCAGCGCCCAATGAAGTCATAGCCCAAGTGAAAAGCGTGGCTAACAAAGCCTGAAGGATGTAATTTGTTTTGAGATATTCGATCAGCATGGCTGTCACCTATGAAACTTTTCCAAAACCCGCATCACGTCTTCAAAACGCACCGGCTTGCTGATATAATCATCCATGCCCGCTTCAAAGCATTTCTCCTTGTCGCCCTGCATAACGTGCGCCGTCATTGCCACAATGATGGGCTGGGCTTTCACGGATTTGGAAAAGCGGATGTTGCGGGTGACCTCAAAGCCGTCCATTTCAGGCATTGAGACATCCATAAAGACAAAGTCGTGCTGGTTGTTTTTGATGATATTGAGAGCGTCCAGACCGTTTGAGGCATACTCTGCCTTGTAGCCCAATTTATGCAGGATGTTGAGCATCAGCTTTTGATTGATGACATTATCGTCAACGACGAGTATGCTGTGCGGATGCTCAGCGGCAAAGCTCTTGCGCAGCTTGAGAATTTCAGTATCTTTGGTTACATCAATAATCTGGTTGAAAACCTGATGCATGGTAGTTGCCAGCAGACTGAATTTGATAGGCTTGGTGATAAAATAGTTGAGCGGGTTATAATATTCGGCGTCATCCAGGTTCTTCAGACCGATGGTGCGCAGCAGGACGAGAGGGATGTTCTGATAGGGAGCGTGTTGTCTGATTTTGGCAATGTATTCGTTGATGTTTTGATGAACATCAACAATGTCGGTGATTCCTGTAGTGAAGGCCGGATAGACTGAGGGGTCTTCCACAAAGGCGTCAGGGTCTTCAATAACATGGGTGTTCACGGAAATGGATTTCAGAAAATCACAGATAATCTGTCTGAACAACTGATTGGAAATGGAGACAAAGACGAGATTTTCCGGTGGAATATTAAGTTCGATTTCACTGGGCGGCGGAGTCGGTTTATCCAAAAGGAAACAGGTCTTGATGGTGAAAAAGAAGGTGGTGCCAACCTCGGGCTCGCTCTCCACCCGGATTTCCCCTCCCATTTGTTTGACCAGTTTTTGGGAGATTGCCAAACCAAGTCCAGTTCCGCCGTATTTTCTGGAAGTGCTGGAATCCGCTTGAGAAAAGGGATGGAAGATATTGTCAAGCTGCTGTTTCGTCATCCCGATGCCGGTGTCCTGAATGCTGAAACGTATGGCGAGGTCATCAGGCGCGGGATTTTCCAGATCGATTTTAATATTGATGTATCCGGATTGGGTGAATTTGATGGCATTGCCTACGAGGTTGAGTAAAATCTGTCTCAGGCGCAGACTGTCGCCCATGACTTCCCAGCGGATTTTGGGAGTGATGCTGTAGAGCAGGTCAAGATGCTTTTCTGCAGCTCTGACAGCCAGTAAATCCAGCACATCCTCAATGCAGGTGAGGAAATTGTAGGGCTGGTTTTCCAATTCAATTTTATTACTCTCAATCTTGGAGAAATCAAGAATGTCGCTGATCAGATCAAGCAGGGCTTCGCTGTTCATACGAATGGTTTTAACATAGTCAAGCTGTTCGGTGTCGAGTTTGGTCTGCTGCAGGAGATTGGACATTCCGATGACGCCGTTGAGCGGAGTGCGGATTTCATGACTCATAGTGGCGAGGAAGTCGGATTTTGCCTTGTTTGCTTTGTCGGCATTTTCTTTAGCTTCCCTGAGGGCAAACAGAGTCCTGTCTCTGGCTATGACACCTCCCACTGCAGCACCCAGAGGCATCAGAGTGACTTCGTCACTTCTGTCCCACTCTCTATCAAGCAGGCAATCCACAAAGCATAAAACACCCCAGAATTCGCTTTCCACAAAGAGCGGAATCATCATAATGGACTTGAAAGAGAGCATCGTCATTAACTCCTGCTCTTCAGGGGAATGTATTTTGTGATTACAGGAGACGGTTTTTCCTGCTTTGAGAAGATCAGTCCATTTGCCGACTGCTTTGCTCTCAGGATGATTGAGCAGGAGATTGAAATCGCAGCACTTGCTCTGTTCATCCTGAGTCCATTTCCAGTTCAGATAAAACTCACGATTGGCATTATCTGACTCATTTGCATAATTATACAGCAGAACGAGGTCAACATCGAGGGCTTTTCCAACCACCGGCAGCGCGCCGTGGATGGCTTTCTCGGCATCTGCTTCAGTCAGCAGAATATTTTCCGCCACGGAAAGACCATAGAGAATGACGGTCTGAACTGTCAGCTTATCATTCATGGAAATCATGTCTGAGATATCCACCATAACGGCAAGAATACATGGTTTACCGGCAAATTCGAGCAGTTCAGCAATAAAGGAGACCTGCAGTTTCTTGCCCTTTGCGGTTTTGAGGACAAGTTCGGTGTTTTCTGTCTGCCTGTCTGTGATGAGATGCATCAGATACTCGTCATGCTTTTCCAGATTATCAAAGAGATTGATTGCGGTGGAGTTTTTTCCGATAATATCTTTTTTGGAGTAGCCTAAGGTGGACAGGAAACTTTTATTCACTTCGAGATATTCGTCTTTTTCCAGAGAAGTAATGCACATCATGGCAGGAGAGGAATCAAAGACTTTCAGGAACCTGGCTTCAGTTTCAAACCGCCGGCTTTCTTCCTGTTCGCGCAAAGTGATGTCGTGTGAAACAGCGAAATAGATTTCCTGATTGTTCCAGCTTGATTTACGTATTTTGGTTTCAGCCGGCAGAGTGGTTCCATCGCTTTTGAGAAGAGGGAATCTGATATATACATTCTTCTGAAGGGTATAAATCAGGTCGTTGCGCAGTTTTTCCTTATCATCGTTTTGGAAGATGTCAAATATGGATTTTCCTTTTATTTCATCAGACTTGTAACCCAGAAAGCTTAATACTGTTTCGTTAGTCTGGATAATTCTGAAATCCATGTCCAGCAGCCAGATTATCTCGTCCAGATGATTGAACAGACGCAGATAATTCTGATGATTTTCACGGATAAACTGCTCCTGAAGCCGGATATCATGCAGGTTCTGATTCAGCCGGGAAGTCCTCTTTACAAATATGTGAGATACAGCACTGGCAATTATGGCAAAAGCAAGATAGACAACAGCTCTGGTATAATCCGGAGGTGGGATGAGACCGTGTTTGATGGAAGTCCCGAGCAGTTCAAACAGAAAGAGCCCAAGACTGACATAAGTCCCGAAGGGGTAATGGAAAAGACAGAACCAGACAATATATGCCAATACCACATAGGACAGAATGATGTTCCAGTGCACATTATCCGTCAGAATCGAGGTTGTGACCAGAGCGATTCCAAGCAGCGTCAACACCGAATATTTGATGATCTGAGCCACTGTTATATGTTTAGGGAAACCGTGTTCCGGCATAATTGAAACCTCCCCGGGTTATTTTATAAGAGTGATTTTTCTGGTTGTGGTTCTGCCGCTCTCATCCATTTTCAATAAATAAATCCCGTCAGGCCTTTGGCTGAATGAATTTAGATCATACGTAATGATCCGGTTGCTGTTTGTTTGGTTTGTAACTGATTCATCCAGTTTTCTGCCTTTGATATCATAGAGCCTGATGGTTAGGGGTGTTTTGGCATAACTTGTGTCAATGGAAAAGCAGCCGTTGGTCGGATTGGGATAGATATTTACCATTGGCGGGACGGGATTGAGAGCAGCATCGCTGACAGCGGTGGGATAAATCAGATTGTTTGTGTAGTTAGCACCATCTGGGGAAAATCTCAGAGTTGCATAACTCCAGCCCTGGATATCAGACAGGTTAATTTGTGCAGCATAGGGGACAGGATTATTGAAATCAGGAAAAGCGGCAGGAATAAAATCAGCCGTGAAGCCCGTGTCAAACAGTATTTGAGCCGTCACGGGCAGATAAGCTTCAGGACTCTGATAGTTCAAGGATACCTGTAATGCATTATCATTCTCTATCGAAGTCTGGATATCTGTTAAGACAGGAAGAGAGGCAGGAGTCTGATCAATCTGGATTGGATAGGGAATGAGATTACAGGAAGAAGTCTGATCTGCCACTTCAGTTCCAATGGATAGGGTAATCCTGTTGGTCATGGCACCAAAACCAAGTTTCGGATCTGCAGGATTATACCAATTGCTGAAATCAGGATCTGCCATCAGGTCAGACAGATTGCAGGAGAGCAAAAGTGTATTGTCAGCAGCATAGGTTGTAGTGATAATAGGTCCGATCAGAGTCATGTCTGTTGTGGCTGAACCGGTGAGCTTATATAGCCCAGGACCGATAATGTCAGGAATTGTGACAGTATGCATCAGGGCAAAAACCAAAGTATCAGCAGTATTCGCTTCAGGATCAACCAAAGCAATCATATAGGCAAAAAATGTGAA